>JAKFCJ010000089.1:0-1788 GCA_036676705.1 Bacteroidota bacterium | reverse complement strand
TTCTTTGGCGCTTTTATGCTCCCGGTAGGCAGAAATGAAGGCGGCGTCGGCACGGTCAAAAAATTCAAGCAGTCCGAGTTGAAATGGGATGCCGGCACGCAAAACAGAACAGATAACGGGCTGCTCACTGAAAACATCCATTTTTTTAATACCCAGTGAGGTTTTTACGTTATCTGGTGCAAAAGGAAGTGTTTTGCTAATCTCATAAGCCAGAATTTCTCCGACACGTTGAATATTTTTCCTGAAGCGCAGGCGATCTTTTTGGATTTGTTCATTACGCAGGTCGCGCATAAACTCATTCACCAGGCTGTTTTCAGAACTCAGTAGTCTTAGGGGTGCGGCCATTTGTGTTTTATGGATTAGAATTTGCTAAATTTACATGAAACCAATTATTATCCTCCATGAAGATCCTAAAAAACATTTCCCTTTCCCTTTTTCTGCTTGTCCCCTTAGGCGAAAGCCGGGCCGATGTATTCGACCAGGTTGTGGCTGCTTTGCAGTCGGGCGACGTGGCTAAACTCGAATCGTATTTTGCTCCGAAAATAGAATTGCAATTGCCTGATGGCCGCGTCTTTTTCAAAAACAAAGAAGAGGTTAAAAAAGGACTGACTGAGTTTATACAGGCTAACCCTGCCCAAAAGGTGCAGATCAAACACCGCGGACCGGAAGGAAAGCAGGGATTTGTGATCGCCAATTACCTGAACAAAGCGGGTGTTTCTTATCGTTTGACCATTTATATGGAAGGCGAAGGAGCGAATATGCGCATACGGGAATTGAAGTTCGAAAAATCCTGATATTTGCTGCCGTGATAGACGCCAGCCTTTTTCAGAAACCCGAAATACATGATTTTATACACCGTGCACTTGCCGAAGATATCGGCGATGGTGACCATTCGTCCTTAGCCGCCATTCCGGCCGGGACCCGGGGCACCGCACAGATGATCATCAAAGAAACGGGCGTTTTGGCGGGTGTTGAATTAAGCCGGTTGGTTTTTCGCTTGTCCGATCCGGATTTGAAATGTGAAATTTTAATCGGCGATGGAAACCTGGTGAAGCCGGGGGATATAGCCCTACGTGTAAGCGGGTCGGTCCATTCCATTCTCCGTACAGAAAGGCTTGTACTTAATCTGGCACAACGGCTCAGTGGGATCGCTACCCGAACGCGGCAACTGAATGAATTGATCAAAGGGACCGGGTGTCGCCTTTTGGATACCCGAAAAACCACTCCGGGTTTACGGCTTCTTGAAAAGTGGGCGGTTCGCGTTGGCGGCGGGGAAAATCACAGGATAGGGCTTTACGATATGATCATGCTAAAGGATAATCATAACGATTATGCCGGAGGGATCAGCGCGGCTGTGGAGCGTACAGCACAGTACCTTAAGGACAAAGGGTTAAAGCTCAAAGTAGAAGTAGAGACCCGGAACCTGGATGAGGTAAAAGAAGCCCTGGATACCGGAAAGGTCGATCGCATCATGCTCGATAATTTTGATGTGGAGGCTTTAAAGGAAGCTGTTTCTTTTATCGGTCACCGGGTAGAAACTGAAGCTTCCGGCGGGATCACCGAAAACACCATTCGTGCTTATGCGGAAACAGGAGTAGACTTTATTTCTGTCGGTGCCCTGACCCATTCCGTTAAAGCGCTGGATATCAGCCTTAAAGAAGTTCATAATTAGGCCGACTAAAAGAATCCTCCTTTACGTTTAACGATTTGGTACAGGGCTTGTACCTACAAATCGTTTACCTTTGTAGTTTAATGCTGTATTTACGTTTATATGAAAAAAATATTTTT
>JAKFCJ010000088.1:0-9675 GCA_036676705.1 Bacteroidota bacterium | reverse complement strand
AGAAGCCGATATAGTCCATTTTGAGTAGAGAGGTTTCAGTTTTCAGTGTTCAGTTTTCAGTGTTCAGTCCATAGACCTACTACTGAAAACTGAACTCTGAAAACTGAAAACTAAAAGATAGCGACTTTCTTAGTCCCTACCCGATTCCCGGACTGAACCTGAACCAGATAGATCCCTGCAGTCACCTGTGGCAACGCTGCATTCCAGCTTCCATCGATCATACTTACACCTGACCAGTTGGCAACCTGTTTCCCATTCATATCCACTAAACGGATATTGGCCCCGCTGGTTTCTGTATCGTCCAAACGAACCTGTAAATGATTGCTTCCGTCAACAAAAGCATCGATCTCCAATTTGTTTGCGATCTCCAGTCCGCTTGTTTGTTCGGGAACAGTATGCGAAGATTTCCAGATCACGTCGCCGGTTGTGGTATTATCGGCATTGGAAATATTGAACGCACCATAAAAGGTCACATCACCCGTTCCGGCCACAGGGGCGGTCCATTGAAGGGTCCATACTTTGCTGTCGGTTCCGTTGGTACCCACCAGTTTATGTGTGGCATATTTCCCGTTGACCACCTGCGTTTCTGTAGTTGCCGGACCCCAGGTGCCTAACATATTTCCGGCAAGATCCTGGGGAGATAACTGAAATCCAAAACGTGTTGTGCCCGGATTGTTCAGGGTTACCGTAATGGTATAAGTGTTCCCGGGAACATAACCCTGTACCGGGATATTGGTGGTGATAATGCCCGTTTTTGCCGTTGCTGCTCCCCCAAGATGACAAGCGGTACAAATGGCACCATCGCCGGGAGAACCGGTATGTCCGGCCGGTGCGGCTGTTCGGTTATAAACGGCTTCTACCCGTTCGATGCTTTCGAATGACATGCCCAAAAGGATTATGGCCAGGGCAGAACCAAATAATAGTGATTTTTTCATATGATAAAAGTGACGCTGAGTTGAAAGATTAGCTGCATAAATGATCTGCGCAATTTATACTTTTCTGTTTTCAATTGACGAAGCAACTGTGCAACCTATATCCTTTGTTTCTCATCCCTATAAAGTTCTCTACTTTTGCGTATGCGTTCACTTGCTGTCTTTTTTATTTTTCTGTGTTCCATTTCCTCCGCCTTTGCCCAACCCAAGGCAAAAAACTTTCCGGATATGCTCGTGCTCCATGCTGACGCCACAGACCCGTATCTGGAGGTTTGGTATACTGCCTCACTTCGAAAACTCGAAGCGGGGATCGAGGCAACTTTTCGTGGTGCGGAAGACAAAAAACCTGAGCTTAAAATAGATAGCCTCAGCTATACCCTGTCGGATATTACCCAGCCGGTACTTACCGGAGGGACCTATACCCTGAAAATGGAGATCGTGGAAAGCGGCAAAAGAGGAAAACTAATCCGTTTTCGCTTTTCGAACGATGATCCGGCACTTAATTTACTCAACCCGCAAATGGGGGTATTCAGGACCCTGGCAGAAGAAATCCAGAATATTATTGATGAGGTGCAGCAGGTTGATTTTTATGATGACGACCAGCAGGCCAATACCATGTATTTGTTTAGTCCCAAAGAGAGCGAAAATAACCTGAGCAGCTACCTGTTCATGTATTCCAAAGAACCCCAGGACAGCATCATGAAAAAATTGAGCGAGTGGCTCGTATTGGCCTGTGAAAAGCCCCAGGCCGGCACTTGGTTAAACGACAGCACCTTTCGTGTCGATAACCTGCGTCAACCGGCTTTTGGCATCAATGAATCTTTCAGTGTCACCTTTGTTCACAGTACCGTCCAGGGAAATTACCATCAATACGAAATTTATCTGAGTAATTACACTGCTCCCGGTAATGAAAACAATTACCAGGTGCGGCCTTACGACGTTCAAAAACGGCTCTGGCGCTATTACAATACACTCCTGCTTATCGAGAAGTCTTCGCGGCGTTAAAATTCCGGAAGGTATAGGTGAAGGTGAGCATGAAGTAGCGCTGTAATACTTCATTCTGTATGTCTTCTACATACATTTCATTGACATTACGGGTAAGGGTATTGTTCTGGCCCAGAATGTCAAATACACTCAGGCGAATATCTCCTGCATCATTTTTAAGGAATTTGTAACCTATGGCGGCATTCCAGATCAGGTAATCACTGTTAAAAACATCGCCCAAACCTACATAGGAAATATAGCTCGCCTGGGTATTGGCCAGAAATCCTTTTTTGTGCATCCAGCTAAATCCTGCAGCTGCAGCATGCAATAAGTAATCGTTATTCAACTGAGGCTGAAACGTGTTTCGTACCTGATTCAGATCAGCTGCATAACTAAAACTAAAATCTATCTTCTCGGAGATATTGCTGCTCACCACCATGCTCAGGTTCAGGGAATTTGCCTGGGTATGATTTAAGATGCCGTTGATCAATCCCGGTGTTTGCGTACGACTCAGATTCAGGTTTAAATTCAGGTTGCTTTTTATAAATTTAAGCGGCATGGCAAAACTGCTAAACAGGCTCGCATTCCAGAATCCGTCGAGGTTAACGGGTTTATTCAACTGGGTTCCCCGGGCAAGGAACACCCCGTTGATGGTCGTGTCATTTCGTGCAATGGTGGAACTACCCGCGATATACTTGTTTTGGTAGTTTCCGTTGATGGATACGAATAAGGTACGTCCCTTGGCCACATTGGTACGGTTGAGCCGCAATCCGAGCCGGTGGGCATAGGATTGGTCGAGGTCCGGATTTCCCTGGGTGAGCAATAGCGGGTTACTGTTATCGACACCGCTCTGCAATTGGGAAGCACGGGGTAAACTGGTACTGGTGCGGTAAAACAAACGGATCTGGTTGCCTTTGCTAAACTCATAACGAATAAAGGAAAAAGGAAGAATAGCGTTAAATTGTTTGTCGACCACAAAAGCAGATGGAACTTTTTGCTCTGCATGCAACTGGCTGTGCTGGACATTCAGCATCGCAAAAAACGACAGCTTTTTTTTGCCCAAACGAAGTCCGGCACCAAGTTGCTGCACATCGGTATAACTTTTCAGGTTATTGGATAAAAGGCTGTCATAGTTCTGGTAAAGGCCGGAAGTGGAATCCAGGGAACGGGTGTCGGTTTCATCAAAACTCCTGCTGCGTGTAGGCGAATACGTTATGTTTAGCTGTCCGATCTTAGCCAGGGCTTCGGTATACATGAGCCGGATCCCCATGCTACTGTTCAGTCCCTCGGTTTCCGTAAGCTGGTCAAGGATATAGGTCGAATCCGTACCGTTATCGCTAAAACGATTTTCTGCAAACAAACTGCTGGATCCGCGCGATGCGTTCATGCTGTTGTTCAGTCCCAAACTAATGGTCCTGCCCTCTTTTTTGAATTTATGCCGGAACAAAAGCTCGTGCCCGTAGCTAAAACCGCTGCGTTCCCGGAACGTTTCATTCAGCGTGCTGCTGAGAAATTGGGAATTGAGCCGATTCACCCCGAAGAGGTTGGAGGAGGATAAATTGCCCTGGAAACTTAAACGTGGGGTATAAATGATGGAATTATTCGAATCAAGGGTATACTCCATACGCAAATTAAAACGATGGCTGATATTGTTCGAAAGGCTCTGCTTCGACTCCTCGTAGTTTTGATTTCCGGCTTCGCTCAGGTAATAGGCCCTTTGCAGGTTTTGGTTCGTCCGGTTTTCGAGTCCGTTTACAAAATAGCTCGCGTTTACCTTGAGCTTTTTTCCCCACATGTCAATATAATTCACTCCGATCGAATGGGCGGTATTGATCCCCCCCTGTTCCCCCACCAAAAAATCAGAAGGATTGGTACCGGTTTGTGGTCCGTAACGGCGCCCTCCCCCCTGGTTTCCTCCTTTTGGCACTGATAAAGCTCCAAGAAGGTCATCGTTTGCGAAATTCTGCAGGTTAATATTATTCGACAAACCAATAAACGTCAGCCGCTGTTTACCATTAAAAATATTGGCATTAAATCCCGCATTGTAGTGTTCATTGGTTCCATAACCGGCATAGGCTTTCCCGAACTGCCCGTCTGTTTTCCCTGTTTTTGTTACGATATTGATGGTTTTAACGGTATTGCCATCATTGTACCCGGTGAACTGCGACTGGTCATTAAGTTTATCGTAAACCTGAACTTTATCGATGATCTCTGCCGGTAAATTTTTAAGGGCCAATAAGGCATCTTCTCCAAAAAATTCCTGTCCGTCGATGGTCACTTTCTGCACATCTTCGCCCTGGGCCTGGAGTTTACCGTCTTTGGTAGTGATCCCGGGCATCTTTTTTACCAGGTCGGTTCCATCCGCATCGGGATTGGTTTTAAAGGCATCGGCTGAATACTCCGTGGTATCGCCGTTTTGTTTCACCGGCAGGGCATCCGCTTTGATCACCGTTTCATCCAAAAGTTCGGTGTCTTCGGCCAGGGTAAGGGTATCCATACGCAGGTTACCAGAAAGGCGTATTGGAAACCTTTTTGTTTTATAACCCAGGAAACTGAGCTCTACCCGGTATCGGCCTGCAGGAAGATCCCGGATCTCAAAGCTGCCATTTAATGCGGTGCTTGTTCCATAAAATTGGGTACTATCCTGGAGTAACCGGAGTACCACATTCACGCCGATGATCGGTTCTTTATCCGCCTCATCCCGCACCACACCTGAAAAGGTATAGGATTGTGAAAAGGAAAGAAGGGTCAATAAAAAAAAGACGAAAAAGGTACCGGAACGGAAATAATGGAGCATACGGTCTTAAGCTACGTTATGGTAATGAGAGTGCAAAAGTAGGTGTTGGTTTAGTGGTTCTAAACAAAAACTCTGCCTCAATTTTCCAGTAACGTTAAAGGCAAAAAGCTAAAAAACGATGGGCAAACTGAGTTGTTCTTCTCCCCGTTGGATCACTACAATGCGCTCTGCGCCGGGCTCCAGGCTACCCAAAAGCTTCATGTAATCGGCCATGTCTTTGATGTCCATGTCGCCCACTTTCAGGATAATATCCCCTGCCTTGATCCCTGCTTTGAAGGCAGGTTTATCTTCGCTTACGCCATCTACCTTCACTCCCACACCCGAATAGGTATAATCCGGCATGATCCCCATGGTGACCTTAAATTTGGTCCTGCCCATTTGGGTCTCTTTGGTTTTTTGGAAGCTAAGTTTCGGCATGGTGTCCAGGCGGTTAACCAGATTAATGATCAGGTCGATCACTTCTTTTTCTCCCTGGTAATTGATCTTATCGGGGGTATCGCTTTCTTTATGATAATCGGCATGTTGTCCGGTAAAAAAACCGAGTACGGGAATGTCTTTGCGGTAGAAGGAAGTAAAATCAGATGGTCCCACACCCGATGAATCAAATACCAGGCTCAGGTTACTTTTGTTGCAGGCATTTACGTGTGTTCCTAATTCGGGGTTGGTTCCAATTCCATGGATGACCAATTTACGGGTGGCGGAGTCGAGACGTCCGACCATATCCATATTGATCATATAATGGATATTTTCCAAAGGCACCGTTGGGTTTTCTGACCAATACTTAGACCCCTGTAATCCCTGCTCTTCGCCAGAGAAAAAGATGAAGAGATAATTATGTTCTTCGATGCGGTTGTTGGTTTGCAGGTAACGGGCCAGCTCTAACATGGCTGCCACGCCTGAAGCATTGTCATCGGCCCCGTGGTGGATCTTGCCAAGTGGCGCCGCTTCTCTAGAACCTCCAACTTCGCCTTCTCCAAGGTGGTCGTAATGGGCGCCGATCACTACGGTATATTGGGCGGCATTATCCACCCAGCCGATCACGTTTTTTCCTTTGATCTCACCTTTGTCGACCATGGGACCATGCGGATCATCCGGGTTCATCAGTTTGAGGTTAAAAGAAAAAGGCTGGTAATATTTTTTTGTTCCTTTAGGCTTGAGTTTCAGCGCTTTCAACTCTTTAGCGATGTATTTCGCTGATTTTATCTCACCTTTTTCCCCCGTGCCCCTACCCTGGTAATCGTCAGATGCGAGGATATAAATATGTTTTTGCAGGTTTTCGATGGATACGATCTGGGCCGAAACCGACCCAAAAAGAAGGGAAACAAGAGATACTAAAATCAGTCTTTTCATAAAATTCAATGCTGTACAAAATCAGTCGCAAATATTGGGCATAAATCAGGACCTGACTTTAACTAAAAAGTCAAAAATTACAAACGTTGGAACTCAAACGTTGGTGCGCCCTTCACTCCGTCTTCATCATAAAAATCGATAAAACGCAATTTGTAGTACAATCCGCTATGGGATCGGATCACGATTATCCTTTTGATATCCGTGATATAGGCTTCTTTATCAAAATCGTAGTACTTCCAGTCGAAACCGATATAATCCCGGCGCCCGGTAAAGTCAAGTTTCATGGCCGCATCCAGATCCAGTGAATCATAATCCATGCGGGTATCTGCTGCCAATACCCCATTCGGGTTGAGAATAACCCCGTTCACCTCATAGGGAACCACCGGATTCATGTTGTAATACACATAGCGGTAACGGGTAAACATAAAATCCCATTCTGCTTTAGCCGGTTCGTACTTGCTTAACCCCCCATTGTCGAGATGCGCATACACATACGAAGTAGTGGGGTCTTTTTCCACCCTGATCACCTGGTCATTGCTTCCATCCAGGTTGGCGGTACGAATGAGGTAATGGTCCTTGGTCACTTCGATCAACTGGAATTTTTTATACTGCTCGCCTTTGTTATTGATGCTGCGATCTATCAGGTATACTTCACGGCTCAGGCTGTAGTCGGGATTTGCCCAGGTGCCAATGGCTGAAGAATCGATATTAAAAGTGGTTGGGTCCCAGCGCCATTCGGCCAGGTCAACATTGTAGATCTGGTTGAAGGTAGTATCCCCCATTCCGGCGATCTGTGTGCCGGTGCCACCATTGATCAGGGCACGGTAACCCAACTCTGAACTTTCCAGTGCCAGGTCCCAAAAACCCAACTCTTCAACGGTAAAGGTTTCTTTATTCAGATCGTAAAAGATCACTTTGCTGTAATCGCTTCCCATATTAACCTGCTGTACCACCGATGATCCGGGGGCAGGCAGTTTGTATGGCTTTTCCTCCTTTTCACAGGAGGTAAAAAGCAATACCAAAAGGGCAGAAAAAAGTCCGATATATGCTTTCATTTCATGTCGATCAGGTTAAAACGCAAATTCACAAAATAAGTGCGTCCCATATTCACCGGCATGCTGCTTCCACCTCCGGAATGCACGCCACCACTGGTACCGGCTGAATAGTTAATGTTCGTGATATCAAAAATGTTTTTAACCCCCAGTACACAGGTAACACTCCGTTTCCAGAATGTCCGGCTTGCGGTCATGTCCAGGGTATGATACGGATCGATACGGGTCTGTATCACCTGCTCATCGGCGTCGATGGCAAAGCCCTGTGAAGCACCGGTAAATTTGTAGAACAGCGACAGATCGATACGTACCCTCGGGATGGTATACGTGCTGTTCACCCGAAATTCGGGAGAATAGAGGTAATTGTTCTGGGCGTAAGGGTTAAAGCGTCCTGTGAGGGAATATCCTGTGGCCAGGTTAAATCCTTCCCTGCGGGCATCCAGGTTGAGCGCCAGGCCCTGGGTTCTATACGAGCTGATATTCACATATTGATACAATTGGCGCTGGGGATCGATCACTGCCAGATTGATCATATCAAACAACTGGTTATGGAAAAACGAGGGTTCCACGCGGAAATTCCAGTTGGTCCATTTTCCATTCATTGAAAAAGCAAGGATATAATTATTCGACTGCTCGGCCTTCAGATCGGAATTTCCCTGGATATTATGGTTCACATCCACAAAATAAAGGCTCAATTCTTTTAAACTCGGAGCCCTGAATCCCCGTGCATACGAAGCGCGGACCTGGAACCAGGAAGTGATCGCATATTTCAGGTTAAGAGCAGGAACCAAAGGTGCTCCATAGCGTGAATTGTAAATAAAACGCAATCCGGGTTTTAAGGTAAGGCGGGTGTTCATCTGGTACTCGGCGCTGGTGAAAATGCCGTAGTCCTGTATGGATTGTTGATTGCCGGCCAGCCTTTGTCCCACCCCTTTTTCAAGGTTGATATCATATCCCCCCTGCATACTCAGTTTTTTATTGATCTGGCGGGTATAGATCCCCCGGAACAGGAACAGGTTAAATTTGGCCGTATCCTGGGCGTCTTCTTCATTAATGGGCACCTGGGTCAGGTTAACCAGGTCTTTTCTGTATGAAGCTTTTACCCTTTGGTAAGTAGAGTAATTGATGATAGAGTTAAAGGTGCTGGTAGGATTAATCCGGAAGTCAGAATACAATCCGTGGCTGATCCTTTCCGTATAAAAATAGGCATCGCGGGCATAAATAGCATAAGGGGTAAATACCGGCTCGGACCGGTTGCTCAGTTTTTCCCAGAAATAGCTGGAGTGGAGTCGGTGCAGGGTGTTTTTATATTTGAAACCGATATTCAGGTCGCCAAAGTATTGTTCCCGGGGTTTCCATGTTTTAGCCCTGACTTCATTTCCGATGGCACGGCCTTCGAAAAAATTCCTACCACCGGAGACTTGTCCGTTCACCCCTTTTTTCCGGAATCCAAAACGCCCGTCGAAATTGTAGGTTCCATTGCTTTCGGTATAGCTGTTCGCCCCTCCTTCAAGGGAATGGGAAACGCTTTTTTTGGTGATCAGGTTGATCACCCCTCCAAGCGCATCCGAGCCGAACATCACCGACATAGGCCCTTCTATAATTTCCACCCGCTCAATATTGGCGAGGTTAATCTGTGCCAGGTCGATGGTTCCATCCGTGCGACCGATCACAGGGACACCATCAATAAGTATTTTAATATTCTGGCCGGAAATACCCTGCAGACTTAATCCCGTTCCCAACTCCGGATCGGTATTCAGGCGGATATTCAACTCATTACTGAGCAGGTCTTTTAAATTTACGGCTCCCTGTTGTTCAATACGTTTGCGCTCAATGGTGCGCACCCGGTTAAGCGACTGGTCAACCGTTTTAATTTCAAATTCTCCGGTAACCACCACTTCCTGCAGGTCGAATTCGAGTTCGTCCAGTTGCACCAAGAGCGGTCTCGGACGTTTGTGGTTCAAAAAGAGGGTGTCCTGGAAGGTTTTATAGCCCGGGTAAGAGATCTGGATCAGGTAATTTCCTGAATCGTGGAGCTGGATAAGTCCGGCATTGTCCGTGATATAAAAATCATAAACGGGGGCGCCTTTGTCGGGCAGGTAAGTCATGTGCACCGAAAGGTCAGGAATAGCTTTTCCGTCTTTTTTCGCTGTGAACAAAACAAAATACTGACCCCATGCTTCCTGAAGGAAGAACGAGGTCAGTATCAGACAAAGGAGACTTATCCTTTTCAATTTAGTTTTTGATCAGTTTTTGGGTGGATTGGAATCCGTTAGCGGAAACCTGCACAAAATATACTCCCTGCTCCATTGCACTCAGGTCAAGTTCAATGCTTTGAACGCCTGCAACGATGTTGAGGTTGGATTGTTGGATCTCACGTCCGTTTATATCTACGATACGAAGACTTGCGGTACCTGAAGCAACTGCGCTGAATACAACGTGGGCAGTACCCTGGGCAGGGTTTGGATATACACTTGTTTGAAGAAGTGCGGCGTCAACCTCGCGAACAGAAACACCCGGAGTCATTTGGGTTTTTGAAAATACTGTTTTTCCATCAGCA
>JAKFCJ010000087.1:0-7801 GCA_036676705.1 Bacteroidota bacterium | reverse complement strand
ACTGTCCGAAGGTTTCTGTGGGGGTTGACGCGGTCGCCCTTGAAGGTGTTGATCTGGAACCCTGGGAAGCAACGCCGATCGATGCAGTTGTTGAGGAAGCATGGGATGAAATGGATCTCGGAAATTCAAGTGGCAGCTATTATGTCAATTACACCAATGTATCCACAGGTATAAGTTATCAATACACCATTACCTGGTTAACGACGTATCTGGGAGATGGTTCTGTTGATGAAGTGTCCTACACCATCGACCGTGTAGAACTTCCTTAACCGGAAGTTTTCATATACGTTTAAACCGGGCTCGGCACAATAACGAGCCCGGATATTTTTCTTTTAAATGACGCACTCAATGAAATTAATAATTGCCCTTTTATTCTGTTCCATGTTCTGCTCACCCGGCAATGCTCAATTCGACAGCAGCGGGTATCGCTTCCTTTGTTATTATGATGGTGAAAATGCAAACCTGACCACAAAATTTACGGACACCAACTATTATCTGCTCAGAAACACGGGAAAAGTAAAAGAAGGTTTGATCCTTGAGTGTCACAACCTGATTAATCCAAATACCTATACGCTCGCTTATCTATTCGATCCTTCCGTAAAACAACGTGCAATTTCCCATATTGAAATTGAACAATTCGCATTTCGTGATGGAAAATTAGCCATAATGAGTAACCAGGGAATTTATATGGCTCACCATTCTGGCGACCCGCTCCGTCTATTGACGTCAGAACTAACGGCTTTTGAATATGACGGCCTTGAATTGCACGACTCCATTCTATTGGTTTACCGCAATTCCCATAAAACGTATGGCCCTTTTATGGAAATTGTTTCCATCCATATAAAGACCGGGATTATTATCCCTAATGTCAAAGAAGACGACGTCGCAGCAAGCATTTATTCCAATTTTCATGACACTCGGCTACTGGATTTTAACAGTGGCATACCCCTGAGAGCAGATTATGTGCTTCCCCTGATTTACCGGTATGGAGTCCACACGGACACATTTTCCCTTGTTGTTGATCCCACCTACGCCAAAATAAATCAAAGCTGCCTGATGCCGGAAGAATTGATCGGATACATGGGTACTTATGCCTCAGAGTCTAATCCGGTATTTTTTGATACGACACTCAAACTCCTTCATGCCTTTTATTCAAACCGATTTATGAGCACGAGCCCAAATGGACAAAAAATAGTACTGCTGTCTTCCATTCCCCAAAAGGAAACTCCATATAACCCTCAATTTATCCTGTCAGAATGGTTAGTTGGTGATTCTACTTTGATCATGGACAAATTTACTACCATTCAAAGGCTCAACAGAGGCGATACTGCCATAAAACATGCTCTTGAGGTAATAAACCTCTGGGGAACAACCCATCTGACAGAAGACCATAATGCCTGGTATTTTGTTATCCGAAAGGCTACCCCATTGAGTCCGGCAGGAAAAACGGCCACTGCATATTACAAAGCGAATTATTCTCTTCAGTTTGAAAATACAGGGTTTGCGGTGATACGATTGGAAAAGGGAAATAGGTAAGAAGGATGGGAAGTAGGGAGGAATGGAGGACAAGGAATGGGTTAATGAGGGAACAAAGTTCTAACTTTGGGAGAAATCGGTTTGTTTATGGACAAAAAGATCCCACATATCGTTATCATTTCGTCGAGCATCCGGATCAAACGAAATAGCCACCGGGTCGCGCTTTATTTCAGGAACTATATAGAAGAGTATAAGCTCGGAAAAGTTTCAATTCTTGATTTGGAGCACTATAATTTTCCCATTTTTACAGAACGTTTAAGCCGGACAGAGGCGCCGGAGAAAAACGTTTTGGATTTCGCAGGCAAAATCAGTTCAGCCGACGGGGTCATTATCGTTACCCCGGAATACAATGGTGGTTATCCGGCCAGTCTGAAAAATGTGCTTGACCTGCTCTACGAGGAATGGTTCCGAAAACCTATCGCCATTTCAACTGTTTCCGATGGAGCTTTCGGTGGCATGAATGTCATCACTTCCCTCCAGTATACCCTATGGAAGATCAAGGCCTGGACAGTGCCTGCCTTATTTCCGGTTCCCAAGGTTGACGTGGCTTTCGACCCCTCTGGTGTACCCGCCGACAAGGCGGGTACAGACAAAAGGGCAAAACGATTTATAGATGAATTGCTTTGGTGTGTGGAAGCTAAAAACAGGATGGCACCCTAATGCTCATGCCCATGGGCCTCACCCTGGTTGGTCATTTTTGCCAGCACAAAAAAGGCTCCTTTCGTTACTACCCTGCTGCCCTTTGGAATTTCATCCAGCAGGGTAATTTCCGTATAGCCCAGGTCACTGGTCCCTTTTCTCACGGGTATCCGTTCAAAGGCGAGTCCGGCGCTGGTATCCACATGTACATGGCCATCGTGATCATGTGCAGGAGGCACGGTTATAAAAATATAATCCTGCCCCTCATGGTTCACGATAGCTCCTTCAGGAACGGCATCTAAAACTGCCTCTTCCAGACTGGCCAAAGCGGTAATGGCCATTCCATCGATCAAACCCTCTTTATTTCCTTTTACCAGGGCATGAACAGCCACGGCTTTGGTATGTTCTTCAAAGGTATTGCTGATGGCAAAAACATCGGCGTCATACTCCGTTCCGGGATTATTGGTCAATGTAAAATGGATGGTTTGACCCACTTTTATTTTGGCCAGGTCTTTTTCATATACAAACAGATCAAGATGCAACTGGCTGTTGTCGATGATCTCGGCAACAGGGTTATTGGGGTCCACAAAAGTGCCGATATTCACCAAAACACGGCTCACCGAACCGGAAATGGGACTCGTGATCTGTATGCTTGTCTGGATATTGTCGCTGCCCAGGTTTGCCGTTCTGAGCCCGAGCAATTCCAGCTGTTTTTGAAGCCCTGCCTTTTTTGACCTCAGGGTATTTCTTTCGGTCTCGGCTTGCTGCAAAACTTTCAAAGAACCCGCATTTCCCGCATTCAGTTCTTTTTGCCTGTTGTATTCCAGTTCGGCATATTCCAGCTTGTAGGAAACACTCAAAAATTCTTCCTGCATACTTACAAAAGAGGTATTGGCAAGGGTAGCAAGAACTTGTCCCTTCGCAACTTTATTGCCCGGCTGTACCAAAATCGAACGGATCACTCCGCCCATTAAAGCGGTTGCCGTTGCTTTATTTTGATTGGGTACTTTCAGCAGGCCATTGGCACGCAAAGAGGCGGTGAGTTGCTTTTTTTCGATGCTGCCGTACTCAATGCCGATCGACTTCATTTGTTCGGCTGTGAGGAAAACGCTGTTCACCGGCTCGTGGTCAGCATGGGGCGCTGCCTCCGCAGGCGCGGGTTCCGGACTCGAACAGGAAAAAGGAAGGACCAGGCTGATCAAAACGAATATATGAATGAATATAAATTTCATGGGTTGGGGTTTATTGATTGGTAAGTAAATTAATTTGGATTATGGTTTGGTTGAGTTGATCGATCAACTGCAGGTAGTTCAATTGAATATCACCGGCTGTTTGCAGGGCCTGGACGTATTCCATGTACGCTGTTTCCCCGTTTTTATAGCCCAGCGTAGCCGCGCTAACGATCAGGTCGGCATTGGGCAAGGCGCTTTGGGTATAAAAATCCACCTGCGTCAGCATCAATTGATAATCCTGGAATAAGGCATACAGCTCGTTCTGCAAATGCAGTTTTCCGTTATCTGCTTCTTTTTGAAGGGCCTGTTGTTTGTAGTTGATCGACTTGATCTTTGCGTTATTGCTGAAAAACGTGAGCGGAATTCCCACCCCGACATTAACACCCTGGAAACGTGTGGTAGCATCATAATACACCTCGGTGCCATTTACTGTTTGCGGACCAATAAGTGACTGGTTGAAATAACCCAGCGTAAAGGTGGGCAAAACGTTGGCTACTTCTACTTTTTTGCTTTGTTGGGCAAGGGTCACCTGCTGGTACATGCCTTTTAACGATGGATTGTTCGCTAACAAAGAAGTATCCATTGACAACTTCAGTTCCAGTGGTTTTAAGTCCTGGTCCGCCTCAGCGAGCGTAAACGCTTCGCTCGTGTTCATCAGGGTTTTCAGCGTATGATAGGCTTTTGCATATTCACTTTCGTAATGTTGGAGGATCAGGGTCAACTGTCCCCTTTTGGTTTCGGCAGTCGTTTTTTCCAGCAGGTTTGTTTCTCCGGTCTGGTACTTTAAGGTGGCCGCCTTTACAAAATCCATATACAAACTATCCAGGCTTTGCAAGCTGTTTTTCGCCTTTTGGAGGTATAAAAGCCTGTAGTAGGCGGAATAGATACGGGCTTTTAAATCCTTCTCCATACCTTCTTTTTGCCATGCGCTTCCTTCCCGTTCGGCGCGGTATAGGCCGGCTTTAGCCGAATAATAGCCGGGAAAGGGAATGCTTTGGGAGATCTGGAATCCAAAATCCCGGTTGATGCTGTTGTATTGTCCATATTGGAAGTTCAACTCCGTTTTCGGGAGTTCTACTACCGATCTTTTCAGGATATCTGCCGACTCTACATAAAGTTCCCCGGCCTTTACTCCCGGGTTATTTTTCATCGCTGTGTTCAGGGCCTCTTCCAGGGTGATCTCCTTTGTCTGCCCCTGGGCCTGGCCCATGGAGCCCAGTGCCAGCGCCAGGATCAGTACGGTTGTTATGGCCCGGTTAGACCTTGATCCGGATCTCTTTTTAGCAACGGTAGTAAAAAGCATATACAACAATGGCAATACAAAAAGGGTGAGGAAAGTAGCGCTGATCAGTCCCCCGATCACCACCGTTGCGAGCGGTTTCTGCACTTCAGCCCCGGCACCGTGCGACAAAGCCATAGGCAAAAATCCCAGGGAGGCGACCATGGCCGTCATTAAAACAGGACGCAGGCGAATCCTGGTTCCTTCTCTGACCCGTTCGGTGACATCGTCCATCCCATCCTTTTTCAATTGGTTGAAGGTGCCGATCAATACGATCCCATTGAGCACAGCCACGCCGAAAAGAGCGATAAAGCCAACCCCCGCTGAAATACTGAAGGGCATATCTCTTAAAAGCAGAGCGAATACCCCGCCTATGGCAGCCATCGGAATGGCTGAAAAGATCAGTGTTGCTTGTAACATAGAGGTAAAGGTGAAATAGAGCAATATAAAAATGAGGAGCAAAGCAATGGGGACGGCGATCATCAAACGTTTGGAGGCTGCCTGGAGATTTTCGAATGCCCCGCCGAAGGTAAAATAATAGGCTTCGGGCAATTTTACCTTGGCATCCAATTCACTCTGGATGGCAGTAACAACAGATTGAATATCCCTTCCTTTCACGTTAAATCCAACGACGATCCTGCGTTTTCCACCTTCCCGGCTTATTTGAGCGGGACCGGATTCCATACGGATATCCGCCACCTGCGACAAGGGGATCTGGTTGCCATCGGGGGTTGGAATGTACAAATTACCCACATCATCTACCTGGCTGCGGTGGAGGCTGTCGAGACGAACGACCAGATCGAACTTACGTTCATTTTCATACACTACACCCGCTTTCCCGCCTGCAAATGCCGCGCTGACAAGCTGGTTGATATCCTGGATATTCATTCCGTAATTAGCAATTTGGGAGCGGTTGTATTTGATCACGATCTGAGGCAAGCCATCAACCCGTTCTACGCTGGGTTCCGTTGTACCCGCTATACCCTGGACAATTCCATGTACCTGGTTGGCATAGGCAAGCAGCGTATCCATGTTTTCTCCAAATATTTTAACTGCCACATCTTGCCGGATACCCGTCATGAGTTCGTTAAAGCGCATCTGGATGGGTTGGTTGCTTTCGAAAAACACGCCGGGCATGACCTCCAGTTTGTCCAACATTTCTTCGGCCAGCTCTTCGTAGCTAATGGAGCGCTTCCATTCTGAGGGCTGTTTGAGTATGATGATCATGTCAGAGGCTTCCGGCGGCATAGGATCGGTGGGCACTTCGGCACTACCGGTTTTGCCTACTACCATTTTCACTTCATCAAATTCTTTCAATATCCGCGAAGCCTGCATGGAAGTTTCGATGCTTTGCGACAGGGAAGTTCCCTGGGGCAGGATGCAGTGGAAAGCAAAGTCGCCCTCCTGCAGGGTAGGAATAAACTCCCCTCCCATCCTGGCAAATAACACAAGGCTCAGGCTAAGCATGCCCAATGTGATTCCGAGCACGATCTTTTTATGATGAATGGCCCTTTCAAGAAGCGGCGTATATAGCTTTTGTAAAGCCTCCATCATCCTGTCGCTGAAGTTCTTTTTATGACCCGGATTTTTTGACAGCAACCAGGCACACATCATCGGGATATAGGTGAGTGAAAGGACCAGGGCCCCGAATATGGCAAAACCTACTGTTTGGGCCATCGGACTGAACATCTTTCCTTCAATACCTACGAGGGTCAGGATAGGAATATAAACGATGAGGATGATGATCTCTCCGAAGGCCGCGCTGCTGCGGATCTTCGAAGCAGAGTGGTAAACTTCTTCATCCATTTCCTTTTGGGTAAACCGGTGGCTACCCTTTCGAAGTCCGAGATGGTGCAGGGTCGCCTCTACGATGATCACGGCCCCGTCAACGATAAGTCCGAAGTCGATCGCTCCCAGGCTCATCAAATTGGCGCTAACACCAAATACATTCATCATACCCAAAGCAAAAAGCAGGGATAGCGGAATCGCCGAAGCCACGATCAAACCTGCCCGAAGATTACCGAGAAAGAGGACCAAAACAAAGATCACGATCAGTGCCCCTTCGATGAGGTTGGTTTCTACCGTAGAAATGGCTCTTTGCACCAGGTCAGTCCGGTCGAGATAGGGTTCGATCACCACATCTTCGGGTAAGGATTTTTGTATGGTCGACATCTTGTCCTTGACCCGTGTCACCACTTCTGCACTATTGGCGCCCTTAAGCATCATAACCACTCCACCCACGGCGTCAACCTGTCCGTTGTACGTCATGGCCCCATAACGAACGGCATTTCCCCACTGCACTTCTGCCACGTCGCTGATGAGAATAGGAATGCCATTAGGGTTAGACTTGACAACAATATTCCGGATATCATCAAAGGAAGAAACCAGGCCGACTCCCCGGATAAAATAGGCATTGGGTTTTTTATCGATATAGGCCCCGCCTGTGTTTTCATTGTTTTTTTCCAGCGCCGTGAATATTTCCGGTATGCTCACTTCCATGGCCAGCAACTTATTCGGATTTACCGCCACTTCATATTGTTTGAGTAATCCCCCAAAGCTGTTAACCTCGGCAATACCCGGAGTTCCATAAAGTTGACGGGCTACTATCCAGTCCTGCATAGTGCGCAGGTCCATGGCGCTGTATTTTTTTTCGCTGCCTTTTTTAGGATGGATGATGTATTGATAAATTTCTCCCAGTCCCGTGCTTACCGGTCCCAATTCAGGAACACCCACACCCGGAGGGATATTGGACTCAGCTTCCTTGAGTCGTTCTGAAATAAGCTGGCGGGCGAAATACACATCCACATCTTCTTTAAAAACCACCGTGATCAGGGAAAGTCCGAAGCGCGAAATACTGCGCAGTTCCACCAGGTCAGGCAGGTTGGTTATGCTGCGTTCAATGGGATAGGTTACCAGTTGTTCTACTTCCTGACTGGCCAGGGTCGGGCAAACCGTGATGATCTGCACCTGGTTATTGGTAATATCGGGAACGGCATCGATAGGAAGTTTGGTGGCACTCCATATCCCCCAAACCACCAGGGTCAGGGTCATGATCAATACCACAAATTTATTGCCCACCATCTTATACAGCATCTGCCTGTTCTTCAGCAGCAGT
>JAKFCJ010000086.1:0-20691 GCA_036676705.1 Bacteroidota bacterium | reverse complement strand
CGAGGCCAAATTCGGGTATACGGAAGTAAGGATCGGTTTTGTTCCCGCTATCGTATTGGTTTTTTTGTTGAGAAAGATAGGAGAAGGAAAAGCCAAAGAGATCCTCCTTACGGGTGAAGTTTTTGAGGCTGAAAAAGCACTTGCTTTTGGCCTGATCAATGCCATCCTCCCTTTCGATCAGTTAAATGAATATGTGCACACCTTTGCCACCAAACTATGCGAAGAAGCCTCGGGTGAGTCGCTGGCACGTACCAAACAAATGATCGCCCGGGTGCAGGACCTGCCTTTGGAAGAGGCACTCCGTTATGCCGCAGCTCAAAACGCCGAGGCTCGGGATGGAGCCGATTGTAAGCGCGGTATTTCGGCCTTTTTGAACAAAGAAAGGATCAAATGGTAATGGAATGGATCGATACGCATACCCATCTTTTTTCCGACTTATTTAAGGAAGATATTCAACATGTGGTGCTAAACAGCCACGACAAAGGGGTAAAAAAACTGCTTCTACCCAATATTGACGAAGGTTCGGTAAAAGCAATGGAGGAATTGGTCAGCCAATTTCCAGGGATATGTTACCCCATGATGGGCCTGCATCCCACTTCGGTCGGAAAAGATTACCGCAGTCAACTTCGCTCCTTATATGCGCTCTTAAAAAATAAACCTGACCATTACGTGGCGGTGGGCGAAATCGGTACAGACCTGTACTGGGACAAAACTTTCAAGGCCGAAATGGAGATCGCTTTTCGTGAACAGATCCGCTGGGCCCTGGAATTTGATAAGCCTGTGGTCATTCATTCGCGCGACACGCTGGATTGGAACATTTCCATAGTAAGGGAATTCAAAGAAAAAGAACCCGGACTTCGCGGTGTATTCCATTGTTTTAATGGCAATCCCGAACAGGCTAAAGCCATCATGGATATGGATTTTTATATGGGCATTGGCGGTGTCATTACCTTTAAAAACGCAGGTATGGATGCGGTTTTAAGCGAAATCCCCATGGAAAAGCTGGTTTTGGAAACCGACAGCCCCTATCTCGCCCCCGTCCCATATCGCGGACAACGCAATAGCAGCGAGTATATTCCACTGATAGCCAATAAGTTATCTGATATTAAAAACCTGGAATTGAAGGAAATTGCCCGGATCACCACAGAAAATGCTCGGACACTTTTTCGGCTCTGATTTTTGATTACTTTTGCAGTCCACAAAATTTGACATACCCGGAGAGGTGTCAGAGTGGCCGATCGAGCACGCTTGGAAAGCGTGTATACCGCGAGGTATCGAGGGTTCGAATCCCTCTCTCTCCGCCTTCGCCCGCCGTAGCATTAACTACGGCGGGTTTTTTATTGAAGTTTTTTCTCCCCACCATTTGACTGGAAGCGGGCTTCGGCGGATAAATCCGCTTTTCATGCCGTAGTTGAAGCGTAGGCGGGCCGCCCCCGTGGTTTATGTTAGTTATCTCAAGCCATGGCAGCAATCTCTTTAGTAATCCCCAATGCTGTTACAAGATTTCAGAATATTTACACTAATTTTATTACATGGGTTTGGAGAATTTACCGTGTTTTAAGTTTAATGTATTAGGTCAAATAGGAATGAATTCATCCCACCAATGAAGGTAATCTTTATAAAATATTCATTATTATTATTATTAGCCGGATTCCTTATCTCATGGTGGTTTCTATTTTACTCGCCACTTGTCATTCCGGACTATATTCCCGGTACATCAATAAAAATTGATGGCTTGATTCTTTTATCAATTTTGACAACAATTCTAATTTTCAGTCAAAAGGAATTTCTTAAGTCACAACCTGAGCTTACAATTCTTAAACTTACCCTTATAGGAACACTTATTTGTTTCAGCTCAGAAATTGTTTTTCAATTAATAAGACAACTCACTTTTGATGGATACCATCCAACGGAACGCATTAGGTACTTTGCGCGTGGCGTATTTGGCGTTACTATTTTCGCTGCTGTCATATCTTTTTTAGTAGCTTTTCAGCTAAAGACCAAAAAGACATTCAAATTGGTTTTGATGATTATTGGCTTTATTGTTTTAGTAAATTTAATCCAGCACTTACTTGGTGAATCCCAGTGATGCATCCGTCTGATCCTTTCGACACGTTCATGGAACAGACCCTCAACCTCAACCTCAACCTCAACCTCAGTCCCTACACCAAACTCCGCTCCGCGAATTGACCTTTGCTCTTACGAATACGAACAGCCACCACTTTGTACTCCGGGCACATCGATTCGGAACAGTGCTCATCAGAGGTCACTAAATTCACCATGATCTCGGGGAAATGGAAGGTTGTGCTTAATACACCCCGTTTTACCCCATCGGTGACCCAGGCCCGGATATCGACCTTGCCCCGCGGCGATTCTACACAAACCTTATCACCGTCCCTGATACCATGTTCCGCGGCATCTTCGGGATGGATCCATAACAGGTCTTCCGTATTTATTTCAACATTGGCTGTCCGGCGTGTCTGGACACCGCTGTTGTAGTGCTCCAAATCGCGGTTCGTGGTTAAAATAAAAGGGTATTCCTTGCCGTGTTTAACGATCTCGTTCGACTCCTTGAAAGGATGAAACAGGAAATGACCTTTTCCTTTTTTAAAGGATTCTTCGTGCAAAATTTTGGTATCGGTACCATCGGGGTTCACCGGCCATTGTTTGCCGTTTATCCCCAGGTTCTCCCAGGTAACGCCTGCAAAGAAGGGTACAATTTGGGAGATCTCAGCCAACATGCCCTCCGGGGTGTAATCGGGCTGCGGGTAGCCCATGCGGTTCATCAGATCGATGACAATTTGCCCGTCAGGTTTGGAATTGCCTATGGGGTCGACCACCTTATTAACCCGCTGAATACGACGTTCCCCATTGGTAAAAGTGCCGCTTTTTTCCAAAAACGATGCTCCTGGCAAAATCACATCTGCCAGCTTAGCTGTTTCGGTCATGAATAACTCCTGGACCACAAACAAATCCAGATTGTTCAAGGCTTTTTTCACCTTGTTGGTGTTCGGATCGGTTTGGACAACATCTTCACCCATGATCCACATGGCTTTAAGCTTTCCTTCGATGGCCGCATTAAACATCTCAGGAATTTTATAGCCGATATGTTTAGGAACTTCAACCCCGTAAAACTCATTGTAGATGCGGTTTACATCGTCGTTGGTCACATCCAGGTATCCGGCACCCTGATGAGGCTGAACGCCCATATCAGCCAGGCCTTGAACATTGTTTTGACCCCTCAACGGATTAACCCCTACCCCTTTGCGCCCAATATTTCCCGTAAGCATGGCCAGATCGGCAATTTGCACCACCGTAAACGTTCCCTGTGAATGTTCGGTAACGCCCAACCCGTGGAAACTCATGGCGTTTGGCGCTTTGGCATAAGCCATCGCCGCCTGGCGAACCAACTCGCGATCCACGCCGCAAACCGCCTCCATTTGGGCAATGTCGACATTCAATACATGTTGTTTGAAATCTTCAAAGCCATCCGTACGGGATTCAATAAAATGTTGATCTGCCAGGTTTTCTGCGATGATGTAGTACAACATCATGTTCAACACAGCCACATTGGTACCGGGCCTTATCGGCAAATGGTAGGTGGCATATTTGGCCAGGTCCGTTCTTCGGGGGTCGATGACGATCGAAACATTGCCCGACTTCATGGCAAATTGCTTGAGTTTGGCACCTGTTACCGGATGCCCGGCGGTGGGGTTTGCACCGATCACCAAAATACAATTGGTATGTTTCAGGTCTTCGATGGAATTGGTTGCAGCCCCTGTTCCAAAAGTGCGTTGCATGCCCAGGGCCGTGGGTGAATGGCAAACCCGGGCGCAACCGTCAATATTATTGGTTCTCACTACGGCGCGGAAGAATTTCTGCATGAGGTAATTTTCTTCGTTGGTGCAACGCGCCGATGAAATACCTGCAATGCTATCGGGACCAAAATCTTTGATATACGATTGAAAACGAACAGCGATATAATCGTACGCTTCGTCCCAGGTTGCTTTTTCAAAAACACCATTGCGTTTGATCAGGGGATCTGTGATACGATCAGGATGTTTATAAAACTGAAAGGCAAAACGTCCTTTCAGGCAGGTATGGCCCTGGTTGACTTCGGCATCGAATGGAGCCTGGATACTGAGTATCTCACCGTTGGTGCTTGAAACCTCCAGGTTGCAGCCCACCCCGCAATAGTTGCATATGGTGCGTGTTATGGCCTCCGCATTATTGGCCTTGGATTGGAAAACATCCGAAATAGCGGCCGTGGGGCAAGCCTGTGCGCAGGCTCCACAACTCACGCAATCCGACTCATTAAACGACACATTTTGGTCTTTGACTATGTGGCTGTCAAAACCACGACCGGCCATGCTGAGCACAAACTGTCCCTGTACTTCATCGCAAGCCCGTACACAGCGGTAACAATTGATGCACTTGGAAAAGTCAGATCGCATATAAGGATGGCTCAGGTCCTTTGTACGATCCAGATGGTCTTCACCTGCCGGGTAACGCACCTCACGAATACCTACTTTCGCGGCCACCGTTTGCAACTCGCAATTGCCGTTCACTTCGCAGGTCAAACATTCGAGCGGGTGGTCGGTCAGCACCAGTTCAATGATATTCTTGCGTAACTTTTGAATGGCAGGTGTCGACGTGTGAATGTGATATCCATTTGCCACAGGCGTGTGGCAGGAGGCCATTGTTTTTCTCGGGCCATCGGCCGAAAGACCCACTTCCACACTGCATACCCTGCAAGAACCAAAAGGATCCAGATTCGGGGCATCGCAGAGCGTAGGGATCAGGTTATCCCCTTCGATCCGACGCACGAACTGCAGGATGGTTTCTCCCGGCAGAAACGCATGGGTTTTGCCGTTGAAGCTGGCGAATAAGCCGGGTTGGGTCGTGCTCATGAGTGAAAATAGGGTTTTAATTCTTCCGAAAAATACTGCAAGGCATTGCGAACCGGAAGGGGGATCCCTCCGCCATGGGCACACAGGGAGCCTTGTTGCAAGGTATCAAGCAGATCATCAAACAATTCCCGGGCAATGGTAGCCTGGCCTTCTTTGGCCGCCTTAAGCATCTCATGGCCGCGTTTGGTTCCCAAACGGCATGGAAAGCATTTTCCACAGCTCTCGTATTGGGCAAAATCCATCAAATGCTCCAGAAAATCGATCATGGGAAATTCCCGGGGGATGCAAACTACCGAAGCATGCCCGAGCAAAAATCCCTGCTGGCTGAACGATTCATAATCAAGGGTCAGATCCCTGATTTTGCTCACCGGAACCAAACCACCCAAAGGGCCTCCGATTTGTAAAGCCTTGACAGCTTCTTTAAATCCACCTCCTAAATCTTCTAATACCTGCGCCAGGGGTGTTCCCATCTCAACTTCGTAGATGCCTGGTTTTCGAAAAAAACTGTCTAAACTCACCAGCTTGGTTCCTTTTGATTTTTCCGTTCCAAGCGAGGCGTAATAAGCTCCTCCAAGCCCTAAAATGGCTGGAATGGCCGCCAGGGTTTCAACATTGTTCACAACGGTTGGTTTGTTGAACAGGCCTGCCTGGGTCGGAAAAGGCGGGCGTGTGCGCACTTCCGGCCTTTGCCCTTCGATCGAGCTGATCAGGGCCGTTTCTTCGCCACATATGTATGCCCCCTGGGCCTGGATGATTTTGAGATCGAAGGAAAAATTGCTTCCTAAAATTTGTTTTCCGAGATAACCCGCTTTGCGTATTTCGTCAATGGCACTTTGAACCTGAATGACGGCTTCCGGATATTCCGCACGAATATAGAGTATCCCCCATTCGGCCCCGGTTATGAAGCCGGCTACCATCATGCCTGCGAGCACCAAATGCGCCTGTTGTTCGAGCAGGTAACGATCAGAATACGCTCCCGGGTCGCCCTCATCGGCATTACACACGATGAATTTCACTTCGGACTTGGCTTGTTGGCAAGATTCGAGTTTGAACCCCATCGGAAAACCGGCCCCTCCTCTTCCGCGTATTTGCGCTGTTTTGATCTCGCCTAAAGCCCAATCACGCCCTTGTTTTAAAGCGGATTGCAGCACGCTGTGAACCCCGTCCAAACCCGAAGAAGGAACGGTCAACAAGGCGGGTCCGAGCTGACCCACATGGTAGGAGTCATGTCCGGGATCTTCTTTGCGCATAATCGCTTCAACATGTTCGAAGGCTGATCCTGAATAATTTTTGCCCCGGTAGTGAAAGGCTGCATTTTCATGGCAGCGCCCCAAACAGGTCATATGCCCGATTTGTTCCGCCCTGAAATGGTGGTGCAAAGCGGCTTGCACCTGGCCCTGTTTACCGGCACAAACACAGGCTGTGCCATTGCATACATAAACCTGCTTGCCCTTATTCTCTTCTTTTAAAAAATCATAAAAACTGGCAGCCCCATATACGCTCGACTTCCCTATCAGGAATTCCTGAGCCAGACGATCGAGATCGTCTTTTCCGGGGCTTCCCTCTTTGCGGGCTGCTATTCCCATGGATTCGAAGAGGTTCTCCTCCATGCCTTTGCGAAACGACAATTCACTGAGGTTTTTTGACATACCAAAGGGGCTACTCTTCAAAGTTAAACACTATTTTCACATTTCGTTGAGGTTGAGGTTAAGATTAAGGTTGAGGTTGAGGGTGTGCTTATTTCAATCTAAAATCTGCCCGAATTTCGTAACGTAGTTTGATCTTTTCGAATGAAGGAGTTGGTGAACCATCTTCAGAATCATGGACGACTTTCGCATTTTCCATAAGCATGTTAGAAAAGTCAGACACATAACTGTTTTCAATTTCCTGAATAAGCAAGGCCTCTCCCACCTTTTCGCCAATACTTTCTGCCAGATATTCGGCCTTAAGTTTAGCAGCCTTTAGTGCATTGGTCTTTACTTCTTTTCTTAATTCAACCAAATTGCTGTGCGAGGTTTTTATCAATGAAAAATTTTCAACAGCTTTTTCATTTAAACCGGCAATGATCTGGTCCAGTTTTTCAGATGAATTGGCCTTGATCTGGTATGTAATCGATCCCATAAAATCGGGTTCCGTCTTGCGCCGTTTATACCAATAATAATCATGGCGCTCATGTCCGGAATAGCCAGACACGCTGATATTGCTGTCAGCCACCCCCACCTTTTTACATAAGGTAAGAAATTCCGTTTTTAACACTTCCAGATCAACCTTTTTCTTGCCCGCATCCAGGTATTCCCGGATGGTAAAAGTCATGTAGATTTCATCCGGGCTCACTTCCATTTCGGCACTCCCGGTTACTTCAATACGTTTAGGAATTTCAGTTTTGTCATCTCCATCTCCACAGGAAATGAATAACAACGTAATACAATACGCGAGTAGGATAATACTTGGTTTCTGGTTCATCGTGCGTTCTTTTTATCAGGTATAAAGATGATCAATTTTTAGTGGTGATGCAATACCGCCTTGCCCCGACAACTGAACACTGAAAACTGAACACTAAACACTGAGAATCATATAAATCTTTCCCAAAATTGTGTAGGATTTCGTCGAAATAGCTCCTTAATTTTGTAAGATCAAGAGTGAAAATCAGGCGTTATGGATACCAAAGAACTGGAAAACCTGCCCAAAAAGGACGGGAAAATTGACAACGAAGCGCATATCATCGTTGAGTTGATCGAATATGAACACAATGAGGTGGTCAGTAAGTCGATCATGAAAAAAGCAACGGGCTCCATAAACGCGCTCTCTTTTGCAAGTGGTGAAGGACTAAATGAAAAGACCTCTCCTTTTGATACCTACGCCCAAATTATCGATGGAAGTGCGATCATTGTTGTGGATGGAAAGCCTTCCACGCTACATACCGGTGAGGGCATTATCATTCCTGCTCATAGGCCCAGCAGTATCAAACCGAACGGAAGATTTAAACTGATCCTGACCGTGATCAAAAGCGGATATGAGTAGGAGTGTTCAGTTTTCAGTTGTACGGGGCTGGAGACTGAATTTCCGCTTACAGCTCCTTTAGGGTATAGAGGATCTTTTCCATCTTTTCCGTATGCTTTTTTTCTTTGCTGGCAAGGGTCCAGGTCATAATCTGGTAGTAGGTTTCTTTACCCTCTACATAAGCAATAGAATAAAACGCACTGATCCCTTCAATTTCTCCATGGATTTGGACCATCCTTGCAGGCATGGAATTCACCATGGTATCGATCACAGGTGATTTTTTGATAATCGTGACCACATCTTCCATACCATCGATGAGCAAATCTGAAAATCCATCTATATTATTAGAATACAAGGTGGTGAGACCATTATCTTCCAGGGCTTTTTGCAGTTCAGTTTTAGGTTCATCGATAACCACCACATAAAATTCCTTCATGGCATGTTGGTATTGCAGGGAAGCATCTTCATTTAAATTCGATACTTCTTTTAAAAAAGCCGGTAAGGTTAAAGAATACCTGTCTTCTATGGTCACTACCTGTACTTTGTCGGGATCCTGACAGGCGACAAGCATGAGCAAGCCGATCAGGCAGAGGAGATATCTTTGCATAAGTAACCTGTTTCAATTATGAACAGGTAAATGTATAAAAAGCTCAGTAGAATACCAGAAGTCACTGAAAACTGAACCCTGAAAACTGAACACTTACTCAGCCACAGTATCCGAGGAGCATATAAATGATCAAAAAAACAACAATAAATCCGAGACAACCACCACCGAGTTTTGCCGCTCCGTAACCTGCAATAATCGTTTTGAAAAAATTGTTCATAGGAGTTTTCTGTTTATAAAGTAATGGGCAAAATTACCATAACCCATACGGATAAATATTGCATGAATTTAGAACAAAATTACAGCATTCTCACCTTCTGACAGGGAGATCGTATCAGGCTTCATTTTATAAGGGGAATCATGATGGAAGATAAATTTCAAAAAAAAATTATTGTATTCACCTATTGTCAAATAAGGATCGTAATTTTCCGTAACTATCATGGACCAAATCAAGTTCCTGCGTAAATTGGCCCTGTCCTTTCCCGAAACCTCGGAACAACCCCATTTTGAAAAAACTTCGTTCCGGGTAGGAAAGAAAATTTTTGGCAGCTATGATGAAAAACTGAACCGCGCCTGTCTGAAACTCTCTGAGATCGATCAGGATGTCTTTTCTCTGGTCGACAAGGCAGTTATCTACGCCGTCCCGAATAAGTGGGGAAAGCAAGGTTGGACCATTTTCGAACTGGATACGTTCGACGATGAAATTCTGGAAGACGCTTTAACCCGTGCCTATTGCGAAGTTGCTCCGAAAAAACTGGCGGAGCAAGTGAGGAGGTAGTATGCCCGGCCATTCCCTTCGACAGCGAACCGTCACAAAAACCTCAACCTCAACCTCAATCTTAACCTCAACCTTAACCTCAACCTTAACCTCAACCTACAACCCCTCCATCGCCCGCACTAATTTCACAATATCCCGGATATCATTGCTCAGATGTGGGGTGATACGAACCCCTTTAACCACCGGATGGTCAATGGCGACCGTAAAGATCTGGTGTTTATCCCAAAAATAGGCGGCAAGCTCATTGGGCGTCTTTCCCATCACACTTACATTAGCCAGGGCACAGGAACTGCCGGGGTATGAAGGGGTATTGACAGAAAATCCTCCTGCTGTGCGGAATTCATTTGTCCAGCTCTGCTGCATATGCCGCAAACGATTTTCCTTATTTTTTAGTCCTCCCATCAGGGCATTCAATTTAATGGCTTCACTGAGCGCTTCAATGGTCTGTATCGGGCGGGTTCCCTGGTGTTCAAACCTGCGGATATTGGTTTGGGCGACGGAACGGTCAGCCATCAAGGGCCAAATTTGAGGTATCCAGGTTTTTTTCATATAGAGAAAGCCCAGTCCCAAAGGATTGCACATCCATTTGTGTAAACTGCCTGCGACAATATCCGCATCACATTCTTTCCAGGAATAGTCGATCTGTGCCACTGAATGGGCGGCATCGACTACCATGCACAGGTCTTTTTTCTGTGCCCTGGCTGAGCTTATGATCCGGTCTAACGGGATGATCTGTCCCGTAAGATTGATCATATGGGTAAGATGAAGCATCCTTGTCTTGGGGCCGATCTCCCTTAAATAGGCTGCAACAACTTCTTCCGCATTTTGAGGGACCAAAGGAATTTTTGCGACCCTAAGGCTGAGACCATATCGTTGAGCCGCCTGTTCAAAGGCTTCATTCATGGAACCATAATCCTGGTCACCGATAACGACCTCATCCCCTGCTTTCCAAGGAAAGCCTGAGATTAACGTATTCAGGCTCTCGGTTGTATTCCGGGTCAAGGCCAGATTTTCGGGATCCCAGCCAAAAAAAGCGGCCAGGTTCGTCCGTCCTTTTTCTATGGCAGCTTCTTGCTCCCTTCTCATAAACCAGGAACCCCGGCTTTGAATATAATCTTCCCGCTCCTGATGAAATTTCCGAACCGGCAAAGATGCATGTGAAAAATACCCGTTTTCCAATTGACAAAACGATTCCACCCGTGGAAACAATGCCTGAATTTTTGCCCAGGCGGCTTCATTCGTCGGGTCAGAAAAGTCTTCTTCAAAATAGCCTTCGGTCTCCAGCTTAGTCAGCGACGAACTTATTCCATCCCTGATATTAAATTCCTGATCCCTGCCCAATAATGGGTGCTGAAAAAATCCGAATAGGGACAAACTTGAGCTGTATTGCATAAACGAACGACGGTCCATATTCAAACATACTACGCAGTTTTCAGTTTTCAGTTTTCAGTATTTCCACATGGTGCTCAAGTCCATCATCAACCAACTGGATAAAGCCTTCTTCCTGTTCCGTGCCATCCAGGGTGAAGGCAGTTCTTTCCTGGTGTTGTTTAACCACAATATGGTACAGCGTGGTTTTGTAGCGGTAATGAACCGTATACGTCTCCCATTCTTCCGGAACACAGGGGTTGATCCTCAGTTTGTCGCCTTCCTGTTCCAAACCCAAAAAGGACTCGGTGATCAGGCGGTACATCCATCCTGCCGAACCGGTATACCAGGTCCATCCTCCCCTTCCGGCATGCGGAGCGCGGGCATAGATGTCGGCTGCCAGCACATATGGCTCTACCTTATACCTGGCAATTTCTTCGGCCGAGTTTCCGTGGTTAACGGGGTTGATCATGTTCAACAATTCCCAGACCTTCTTCTTATCCTTCAGTTTGGCAAATGCCATGATCAGCCACACCGCAGCATGGGTGTACTGCCCGCCATTTTCCCTGACACCCGGTACATAGCCTTTGATATAACCGGGGTTCAGATCGGTTTCGTCAAAGGGTGGGTCGAGGAGTTGAATGATACCTACCTCTTTGCGGACCAGGTGGGTATATGCCGATTCCATGGCCGTTCCGATCTTTTGCGGATTGCCTGCCCCGGATAATACCGACCAGCTTTGAGAGATCGAGTCGATCTTACACTCCGTATTTTGTGATGAACCCAGGGCGGTTCCGTCATCGAACCAGGCGCGTTTGTACCAGGCTCCATCCCAGGCATGTTTATCGATATTGGCTTTTAAAAACCCGGCTTCCGCCAGACACTCTTCCGCAAAAACGGGATCCTGGTAAGCCCGGGCAGTTTTTGAAAAGCGCAAAAGGGTTTCATGCAGGAAAAAGGCCATCCATACACTCTCTCCTTTGCCTTCCCTGCCGACCTTGTCAAAGCCGTCGTTCCAGTCGCCTGAACCGATCAGGGGCAAACCGCGTTCTCCAAACCTAAATCCGTTTTTAATGGCCAATACACAATGCCCATAAAGGGTTGCCGTTTCGGGTGAACGCAGTGGCAGGTCATAATGCGACTCTTCGTTGTCGTTCAGCGTTCTTCCATGAATAAAACTTATCTCTTCATCCAGAATACCTTCATCACCCGTACGCAACACGTAGAGGGAAGTAACATAAGGCAGCCACAAATAATCATCCGAACACCGTGTACGAACCCCGTTGCCTGCCGGCGGATGCCACCAGTGTTGCACATCACCCTGGGCAAATTGACGGGAGGCGTGGAGAATGATCTGTTCCCGGGCCAAATGTGGAGCACTTTGCAGGATAGACATAACATCCTGCAACTGATCGCGGAATCCAAAGGCACCTCCCGATTGATAAAAGCCACTTCTTCCCCATAAACGGGAGGCCAGTGTTTGATAAGTCAGCCAGCCATTTGTGATGATATTTAAGGCTTTGTCGGGAGTTTCGACCTGAAGGGATCCAAGGGTATTGGACCAAAACAACCTGACTCTTTCAAATACCTCTTTTGCCGTTTCACTTCCCCTGAATTTACGGGCTGTTGAGCGTGCTGCATTGGCATTAATTCCGGCACCTAACCGGAATATAACTTCGATCTCTTCGCCATCCGTAAGGTCAAAAGGAACCTGTATGGCCGCACAAGGATCCATCGCCAACCCTACTTTTCCCGATAACCGTTGACGCAAAAGTGCCTCCGGTCGTTTTAAACTCCCGTTTCTTCCAATAAATTCAGTACGATCCCCGGTGAAGGATTTTTTCAGATAATCCACATCAAAAAATCCTACTCTTCCGTGAAACTCTGTGTTGTATGGGTTTTTTGCAAAAAAAGCTCCGCTATCCGGGTCGATCTCGGTATGGATATGCGAGATGGTTTTCGAGCGGTTATTATCGAGTACCCATTCCACATAGCCGGTTGCTGAAAGCTGTCGTTTCCTCCCTGAATTGTTTTTGATCCGGATGACATTAAATTTCACATCTTCGACCAGATCTACAAAAACAGTCATTTCGGTATAGATACCATCCTCGGCATGTTCGAAAACACTATACCCAAACCCGTGCCGGGTGATATAGGTTGTATCGCTTCCTGCAGGCAGCATGGTGGTCGACCAGAATCTTCCGCTTTCAAAATCGCGAATATAAAAGGCCTCTCCTCCCGGATCGCTTACAGGATCACTGTTCCATGGGGTTAGTCGCAATTCATGGGCGTTCTCCGTCCAGGTATAAGCCGAACCGCTTTCCGAGATCACAGTACCAAAATGCGAATTAGCGATCACATTGACCCAGGGGGCCGGTGTCCTTTTTCGTTTATCGAGGGTGATCACATATTCCTTTCCATCACGTGAAAAACCACCCGTACCATTATCGAAAAGCAATCCCTGATGAAACGGTATGGCACTTTCAATTGTTTTATGCTCTCCCGAGGGCACCAGAAAAGGGATGACTGCACGGGGCAATGGTTTTCTGTTGACATGATCGAGCAGGGTTCCGTTATGATCGGAGATAACAACCCGGGCCACGGTCTGGAACAGGATGCGGTCTTCATGCGATATTTGGTCCGAGGCGCGTACGAAAACCCCGGCCGGACGATCCTTATATTCAAAGGGGATCAGGGCTTCTATTTCATTCTGGAAAAGTTGCCGATACCCGTCATGTTCTTCATTCCATATAACCAGGTCGACATACAGTCCTTTAAGACGCCAGTAAGCATGTGCCTGAATCATTTGTTTAACCAATTCCATATGGATGACCCGTTCGATCTTTAGGAGAACGATAGGCAGGTCGCCGGAGATCGAATAGCCCCATAAGCCCGATTGTTGCCTGCGGTTGCTAATTAAAATGGCGGGGTCGGCCCGGAACAGGGCATTCATAAACAGTACCGGGCTCGCCAGCCGACCGTAAAGCTGCGCATCTGCCTCAGTGGCATTGATCTGGCGCAACACCACCTGGCTGTGGGTCCAGGCGAGTTCAAACACCCTGTCTTTATGGTGTTTATCCTGGTATTTCCCGATCAGGTAGTTACATACTTCTTTGGTTTTCGCCATTCCGGTAACCATATCCAGGATCACCACTTCATCGGGCTCCACGGAAATTTTATACCGAATGGAAACGATGGGGTCCAAAACCGGGCCTTCTCTCCCGGAAAGCGCTCCCGCATGCTGCATGGCTTGCGGGTTTTCGAGGGTATTTCCCCGCCCGATAAAGGCATTCCTGTCTGTTTCGTAAGAAACTTCTTCCGGATTTTTGCCCTGAAGGGTCATCAGGTGGAACATCCAGGGTGGCTCTTCCTCCGAAGACCTCGGCCGCCTTGAGCATATGATGGCCCTGCGCTGCGGTATAATTTCCGTTTCCACGAACAAATTGCTGAATGAGGGTTGCATGATATCCGTGATTCCCGGGGCAATGACCACTTCCGCATAACTGGTTATTTCAATGATCCGGGTATCGTTCGAGGAATTGGTTATCCGAAGTCTCCGCATCTCGATATCATCCTCCGGTGATACAACGATCTCGGTATGGGTATCGATCTTATTCTTGCTCGAACGGTAGTCGACACGCCCCTGTGAATAAGCCACTTCGTATGTATCCGATTTCTGGCGTGTTGGCTGGAAAGTGTTTGACCAATATTCACCCGAGCCGGCATCACGGATATAGACAAAACTTCCCCAATTATCACGGGTGCCATCTTCCCTCCAACGGGTTATGGAAAGGTCGTTCCATTTGCTATACCCTGCACCTGAATTGGTAAGCATCACATGATAGCGTCCATTCGATAATAATTGAATATCCGGCAACGGGGTATGCGGAGTCGTCATGATCCGCGTTTCTGCACCTTCACCGGCATAAGCGATATCGGCAATATCGGAAGTGTGTGCAAAGAAGGAACTCGTTTTAGGAATACGCTCCTGGAGCAACAAGAGTGCAGCCTTGAACTGGGGTTCTGCTTCAAATAGCTTTTGCATTGGCTTATCCAGCAGCAGGTAAGCCAGCGACAAAAGACTCATGCCCTGGTGGTGGGCCATGAATGAAAACACGATCGCACTTGTTTGTCCGCGCTGCAAACGGGCCGGTGTATAATCAATAGCCTCATACATGCCAAAACGACCTTCCATACCTTTTTCACGCAGTACTTCCAGGTTCAGGCAGGCCTTTCTCGGCGCAATCATCAAAGCCATTACGGATGCATAGGGTGCAACAACGCGGTCGTCTTCGAGTCCGCGTTTAAGGCCAAGTCCGGGAGCCCCAAAGGCTCTGTACTGGTAGTGTAAATTGGCATTTATCCGGTTAAATCCCGACTCGGATATCCCCCAGGGCAAGCCTGTTTGTTTACCGTAATCGATCTGCCAGGCTACGGCGGCTTTGCAGGTCTGATCCAGTAAGGTGTTCTCAAAGCTGGGCATAACCAGGTTGGGCATGAGGTATTCGAACATGGAACCGCTCCAGGAAAGCAAAATTGACTTTCTGTCTACCCGGGTTAAAAGCCGGCCAAGCGAAAACCAGCTTTCTATAGGCAATTTGCCCTGGGCAATGCCCATATAGATCCCAAAACGCGCCTCGGAAGCCAACAGGTCATAAAATCCGGGGTCAAGTAAATGCTCCTGAACGTTATAGCCGATCGCAAACAAATTGATTTTCCTGTCGAATAAAAATGACCAGTCCATATCCGCCAGACTTTCACAATGAATGACCAGGTCTTCGGCTTCACGGATCTGGGTGGAACTGATGGTATTCGTTACCCTTAGTGCCAGTGAAAGGGATTGAAGCCAGTCCATCTCCTCAGGCTGGGCATCCTGTGACATGTAGCTTTCAAGTTCCAGCATCCATTTTCCGGAGATGGTATTCACCTCCTCATACGTATTCGGCAAGGGATGGATGGATAGGGCTGTAAAAAGCGGAGGGGCTTTGGCGATAAGTTGCCAGGGGGTGAAGATCAAAAGGGTTTCTTCCAGTGCACCCACTTGCGCCAACATCCTTTGTTTCCACCAGGCCGCTTCCGGATTTTGCTCAGGTGACCAATCGCCATCATCAGTAAGAAAACGCTCGCGCATCTGATCGAGAAAGACTTTCAACTCGTGGATACCGCGGTTTTGCTTTTTGATCAGGGCACTCATGGCGTCGTGGACGGTCACAAACTTTTTACGTTCCTTTTCATCCAGGAGCTCTGTAAAAACAAGGAAAGTGTCTTCTAATCCTTCCAGTGTCCTGGTAGTTAGGATTTCACGGGATGCCAAACCCAAAAGATGCTGTTTGAGGATGAGTAAATGACCGGCCAGGTTTCCACTGTCTACAGTTGAAATATACCTTGGCTGAAGTGGTGCCAGGGTTTCCGTATCATACCAGTTATAAAAGTGACCCCGGTACCGGTCCATCCGATCCATGGTCATGATGGTGCTTTTCGTTCTTTCGAGGAAACCGGCATGGGTAATGTATCCGAAATCATGCGCCGCCACATTGGCTAATAAGGCCAAACCAATATTCGTTGGCGATGTACGGTGTGCTACATAGGCAACGGGTTCTTCCTGAAAATTATCCGGAGGGAGAAAATGGTCGTTCTGAACGACAAACTCCTCAAAATAGCCAAAAGTTTTGCGGGCCAGTTTTCTTAAAAACAGGGTCTGGTTGGCATTTAACAGTTCGATCTTATCCGCAGAGGGCTGGCTGACCCACCACGTGATCCACGGTGTTACAGACCAGAGTGCCAAAATTGGTCCTGCAACGGCAAGTTTATCCGGAAAAAACAGGGCCAGATATATGAAGAAGATCACCGCCAGTGCCGGTTCTGTCCACATGGTTGAATAGGCCAAACGCAGACTGGAAGGGCGCTTTTTTTCTTCGTTTATAGATGGATTCCATTCCAGTAATTTTTTTCTGCTGACCAGCATCCTCCATAAGGTCCGGAGAATAACCACGCTGTTCTTATAGGCTTCATAGGGAAGACAAATGAGCTGGAATGTGGTGCTTTTGATTATTTCATAAATGATAAAAACTGAATTCCCTACGTGATGCCAAAAAACGACCTCCTTTGGCTTTTTGATCGTACTCCAGAGTGCAGCGATAAGTGCAGGCAAAACGATAATACCGGAAACAAAAAGCGTCCAAAAAAAGGTGGAAGGCAATGCTACCCAGGCCAGAATCAACATCAGGATGAGGGATGGGGGAACGATACTACGTCTTATATTATCGAAGATCTTCCAACGTGAAAGCCCTGAAAGAGGATTTTTTACCCATGCTTTCGTCGGTCCCGGGACTTTGGGAAATAACCAGGAAAAGATTTGCCAGTCACCCCGTATCCAGCGCGAGCGTCTTTTCATGTCTGCCTCATAGGTTCCGGGGTACTTTTCGAAAAGCAACACATCACTCATCAGTCCGGAACGGACGTAGCAGCCTTCCAGCAAGTCGTGGCTAAGAATGTGATTTTCAGGGAAACGGTTCTCGAGGACCTTTTGAAAGGTATCCACATCATAAATCCCTTTACCAATAAAGGAACCTTCCCCAAAAAGATCCTGATAAACGTCAGAAGTGGCACGGGTATAAGGATCTATCCCGGCCTCATTGCCATGCAATCGGGTATAAGGGGAACTTTTTCCCTCCGGCAGGCTCACAGCTACACGGGGTTGGAGTATTCCATAACCTTTGGTAACCCGCTGTTCATTTTCATCGTACCAGGGCCGGTTAAGCGGATGGGCCATGGTGCCGACCAGTTTCCATGCGGTACCAAGGGGCAGTTGGGTATCTGCGTCTAAAGTAATAACATATTTGATGGTGGAAAAGATCGATGGATCGCCAAGGATCAGAGAAAACTTTTCAGATCCGGAACCACGGAGCAAGGCATTCAATTCTTCAATTTTTCCTCTTTTCCGTTCGTAACCCATCCAGCTGTTTTCACGTGGGTTCCATATTCTGGGTCGGTGAAACAAATAAAACAGGTCATTATTTTGTCTGTTGTATTTGCTGTTCAACGCATCGATAGCCTGTTTTACAGCCAATAGGGTTGGTTGATCGGAAGGCAGGCTTTCCTGATCCGCATCAGGAAAATCTGTCAAAAGGCCAAAATAAAGGTTTTCATTTCTATTAGCCAGGTAACGAACTTCCATTGCTTCGAGCAGGTCCTCAGCTTCGTCGATCGAGCCCAGCATAGAAGGGATCACAACCAGGGTTTTTGCCGAATCCGGTATCTGTTTTGAAAAATCCAGGCGCGGGAGCAAATGCGGCTTAACAATAAGCGTAGAAATAAAGTTCACCACCGCAATGGATAACTGACCAATGGCTATGAAAGTAAGCAGGGTTAAGACGATAATGAGCGGCTCGTTCGTCGTTTCACTACGCAGACGAAAGTAAATAGCGAGGCAGCTTAGCAGCGTAAAAAGCACGATGCTCCCGATATAGAATTTCAAACCCTGCCTGCGAAGGGCATGCTGTGTGCGGCGGAAAACAGTCTCCCGCATCGCAGCCCGACGCTTTGTCTCTTCAAGTCCTTTACCGACCAGGTAATAGCCTACATGCGAACATTCCTTATCATACTCGGAAACACCCTCCTTCGCCATGGCCAGTGTTATGGCCAATCGGGCCACTTCAGGTTCGGATAAATGACTTTTTTGGGCAATATGTTCCACAACATGGCGGTAATTGTCCCGTGTCGAAAAATCCATGGACCCATAAACCTGATCCAGGTCTTCCCGCAATATCTTTTCAACGACACTCTGTTCTTCCACAAAATCCCGCCAGTCGATGGCATCCAGCAAACGCAGGCTCCCAATACTGTTGCTCATGGATACCTGATCCGCTGCCTGCTTCTGGTTTTCCTCATTTACCAGTTCAGCAGTTGACAAGCCATTTTCAGAAAGTTGCCGCTCGATCCAGGAAAGTGCCAGGGCCAGGTCAGGGCCTTTGCCCCTCAGTTGACGCGTAAACTCGGAAACAAATGCACTTACCATCGGGGGATTGGAACGTGCCATGTCGGCCAGGAGCAGGATAAGATTCTTCGGCGTATGCTCGGCCGTTTCACTCATTTTTTGCGCCCAGTAATCCGCCAGATTGCAGTCGACCTTATCAATGGCCAGGCGCACTGCCACTCTCCTTAAATTCTCAATAAGCGCCAAACGGAGCATGATGGGTATCGCCCACAATTCACCCAGTTTAAGAAAGGAAACGGATTGGTAAGCCTGGATAAAGCGACTCAGGCTTTCAATATCCACCCTCCCGTCACTGTGGGAAATGATATGGAGTACGATGCTGTAAACCCGGGTAAGGCCGGAAGAAGTATTGTCGGATATCTGGGGAAGATTTTCGCTATAGCCCTTCGGAAAGTGAAGTTTAGCGATACGAATATGTTCTTCTATCAGATAGAAATTGTCGATCAGCCACTCTCCTGCCGGTGTGATACGCTGTTTCTTCCTGATGGATTCGGTGAGGAGTTTCCTGACTTCCTGCAGGATGATCTCATTATCGGCAAGGCGCCGGAGCAGGTGGTCCTGAACCGGATCATGACTAAGGACATGTTTAGCGGCCAGCGATTTGCCAAGGCGCTCTAACTGATACGAACTATATAACTCTGCCCTTAAGGGTTCTTCATCCAGATAGATCTGTTGGGAATTATTTGTCTGAAAGGAACCTCGTAAATTAGAGATCAGCTCATGCGCCATGGGTGTCAACTTCATACCTACTTCATGCTTAAATTTCGCAAGCCGTGGGTGCCTACATCGAACTTCTTTAGCGTGAGAAAGATACGTAAAAAACGCCTGAACTAATTACATAATTAATAAGGTCGTTTACATATTTCCCATGTTTACGGGCCTTCCGGCCAGACTCAAAACTGGATCTCGACCTGGTTCCACATGCTTCCTAAATTGAGGGTAAGAGAAAAACGAACGCTCTCTGCCCATTGTTTCCCGCTTTCCGGAAATCCATTCACAAAAACGTTGCTGCTAAGCGGGAAATACACATCGAGAACACCCAGGCTAAGGCCAAGGCCCGTTTCATAATACATGAATTCATCCACCAACAGGCCATGAACATAAGGGTGAAAATACCACTTGTATTGGTACTCGAGGTTCAGGCTGAACATATAGTTATCGGCACGCAGATTAGCACTCATAAAGCCTCCCTGGTCCATCAGCGCCTGATTGCTACCCAGCCATCCTGCCCTTTGATTGCCTACCCGGTCGATGAGGTAATAATCCTTGTTCACATCCGGACTACCGGCACTATACAGATCAAAATAACTCGAACCAGTTGAAATCCATCCGCCATATACTTTCGATTTGAATTTGCTTTTTTTCGAAATTTTGTCTGTTCTCTCATAGCTGGCCTCGGCGCGCCAATGGTTTACGTTTGTAGCCTGGGCATACATTAAACCACCAACTATCCGTTCTTTTAAAAGGGCATTGTTTCTTGTTCGGTTGTAGCGCAAGCGGGTACTATTATAAGATTGCGGTCTGACAGACAATGTTCCATAGTCCCGATGTGAAATTTGAGCAAATGAAAGGGATAGCCAATGTTTTTTATGATCAATGCGACCGGTATGAAAGAAAAAATTCAGGCTGGGTTCAATTTTATCATAGCCGGCAAAACGCTTGTATTGCGCCATGAGCCTCACCTTTTTTAAACTTCGGTCGCGAACAAACCAATCATACTTCATCAGGAAATTTCCTGCTAAATTCTCCGAATCCAATCCATACATGGGCATTAAAAAATAGCCGAACTTTTTGCCCTGAATATCGTAATTGTGCAGGATAAGCCCGAGCGATAAGCCATCGTGTGTATTGTAGCCAATAGCAGGATGAATACGAAGGGCCTTCCAGTCGTTGCGGGTAAAACCAGGGGTCAGTTTAACTTTTAAAGGCTCCGACTTTCTGAACAAACCCTTGGTTCGGATCCGGTTGTTTCTCAAACTCAGGTCCGGACTTAAATAGCCCTGGTCCAGTACGATCTGCCCGGCGTCAAGTTTAG
>JAKFCJ010000085.1:0-2718 GCA_036676705.1 Bacteroidota bacterium | reverse complement strand
TAAACCGAGTTCTTCATATTGTTCATCAATAACCAAAGTATGGAAATAGTCGTTCCAAATTTGCTCACGGATCATATTCAGGGTAAACTCATTTACCGGCTGTCCTTGTTGCTCAAGGTTGTCGGAAATATTGGCGATTTTTTCGCTAAACTCCTGATAGGTAATGGTTTTCCCATCGATCACACCCACGGTATTGTCCTGACCACGGAATATCCCCATGTTGTTGCTGATCGCGTCGGACACTAAAAAGGAGAGCAACGCCAAACCGATGATCAAAATGAGTAACCCGGTACGCTGTCTGATTTTTTCAATAACTGCCATAATTCACTTTCTCAAAAAGTTTCGCAAAATAAGGTTTTTTGAACGGAAATAACACGCCGCCGCAAATCCCTCTCGTGAAAAAACCGGATAGGGGGAATTTTTAGCTCCGAATTTTTTAAAAAACTTTGCTACCCCCGGTATTTCAGAGCCTTCAAAGTCGAGCGTATATCCCTGCCCCACAAATTTTTCGATCAAATGGATCAGGATACGGGGCATGCCGGCATATTCACGCCCTATTTCATCCGATGCACCTACCAGGTAATACAAACGCTGCCTGTCTTTCAAAAAAACACCCACAGCGCACAGGTGATTCATCGGCGAATACAAGCCAACACTGATCAGCACACCTTTTTGAGTACAGACCGGGATAAGCCGCTCCAGCTTTTGCATGGACCGGGGACTTAACCCCATGTTTTTGTCTTTGTTTTGCCAGGCGACCAATTCCATGATCGACTTGATATCAATACCCTCCAAAAGGGCACAGCTTGATTTTTCTGATTTCCGGACACTTCGAATCACCGAACTTTCGAAATCTGCTTTCAGCCCGTCCATATCAGGCATGAGGTCGAGTACATAATTACTGCGCAGGTTTACACCCGATTGCAGATGATTATGGTAATTCAGATGCAATTGAATCCAGTGGAATTGTTTGGGCAGTGCAGATAAAAAGGCTTTTACGAGGGTTTCGTTCAATGCAGAGGGGCTGAAAACACCGAGCTGCTGGCAAAATGGAGGCTGCACGGCCAGTTTGAAACCGAATTTTTTTGTAAAGGGGATGGGCATAACCGCCTCATAATCACCCATGACCAGTGCATCCCAGTCGTCGCATACCAGATCGAGGTACCAGGAGTAGGCATAAAGTAAACTGGGCATGGATTCCTGTATGCACGCATCCCAACGTGCCGTATCCAGGTCCTCATTTTTCAGGTAACGTATGGTCACAGGCTTACTCCTCTCCGTACAAGGGTTTCATAGGTATTTCGCCATCCCTTCCAATCATCAAAATCGCTGAGTGATTCATTATGGAAGACGCTGATAAAAGTTCCATGGACATTTTTTACAGTGTCCATTAATGCATTTACATGTTTGACAGCGCCGGCCGGATCAAGTTTCATGTACCGGTTAAGTGCCACATCCATCACTGCAAAAGGATAAAGCAAAAGTTTTGTGCTTTCGTTTTTTTGCAGGTCGAAAAAGGGGAAAGGACTGCAAATCCCTGCTCTGAATCCGGTAATTTCAGAATAACCCATGGAGTGATCACGTTCAATTTCAAAATGGTTCAATAATTTATACGTGACCCGGATATCCAGTTTCAAAAAATGCTGGCGGCTGCTTTTTACTTCTTTCAGGGTAATATTTCTCAGGCGGATAATTTCTTCTTTCACCCGCTTTTTAATTTTATGGGAGTGGTAGGAGGGATGGATACCTACTTCATGCTTTTCCGAAAGATCCTGTATCAGTTGAATAAAACTCTCATTTTCGAAATCGATGCTCTTGTCATATTTACCCCGATCAGCCAAAAGCACGAAGTAAATAACCTCGGCACCTACTTCCTGGTGGAACTTCTCCTGGTAATCGAAATTATCGTAGGGATCTTTTTCCATACCCCTCAAAACCTTGTAACGTTTGCTCAGTTTGGCACGATCGAATTTTAAAAGGTCACGTGAAAATCCACCGAGGTTACGCCAAAAACCCTTGTGCAGGTAACAATAGGCCATGTCGACATCGATGGTACTGATAAATTTAAAGGAATGCTGGACATAGCCATAATTCGGATGTTTTCCAGCCAGCATTTCAGCCAGTTTCATCGCATAGAGATTGACTAAAGGTTGTTGAATAAAGCCTGCTTTAAAAGCGAGGCTTTCCGTATAGGGGAAGCGACCGTGTTCGTCGCTGGTGTATGGGAGATATTCTTCATAGCGACTTACCTGATAGAAGGCAGCGGCAAAAAGATCGAAAGGACAGACTCCTTTTTTGTCGGTTTGAAAAAAACAGGGCAGTTCCTCCCATTTTTTGACCTTTATTTTTTGTTCCCGTATATCCGTTTCAAAAAGTAAGCCTGACGGAACGATGCGCAGGCTATTTTTATCTTTCCGTTCGCTGTAATTGATCCGCGGGAGATCGATCTCCTTGAATTTTTCCCAGTTGCTGATCAACTTAAACTCAAGTCCCAGGCATCTTTTGAAGAGTACCTCTAAGGTGAATTGCAGTCTTGGACTTTTGTTCTCTGAGTAGATGGTGATCATGTCTGCACGAAATCCCTTAGTTTCGCAGGTATTCGAAATTTCTTCAAATTAAGGCAAAAATTAACATGAAAGTAGCACTGATTACCGGCGTTACGGGACAAGACGGGGCCTATCTCTCCGAATTTCTGTTGAATAAGGGCTACGAGGTACA
>JAKFCJ010000084.1:0-2174 GCA_036676705.1 Bacteroidota bacterium | reverse complement strand
GAAAGTTATGAGTGGCGGTACTTTAAACGCGGTTGGAGCCGAAGAAGAGCCGAAGGAGAACCGAACAAAGGGGCATTTTGCCTGAAAAATTCAGCATTCAAATGGTTATGGTACGAGCAGCCGAATCGAAAGCTGTAAATAGTTCACTGCGTCAATAGTGTTTGCGAGTAACAGGATGCTCCGCCGGCGTACTGCTACATTTTTCAGCCGGCTATTTTTTAATCAGCACTTCCCATCCCCTGGGTTTTTGTAAAAGATAGAATCCAACGTCATTTTTCAGCCTTTTCATATGAAGGGCGCAGGCCTCGCCGTCCAGCATCAGGGCGTCAATGTAAATGTTCCCCAGGTAATCGGGGAGGCGGGGTTTATCGAATACAATTGTTTTTGCGACCGAGTTTATTTCGATTTTTAAGCAAGCCTGCAGCAGCATAAATACCGCTGCCACTGACCATGCCTGCGGAGAGCAGGCCACCGGGTAAGCCGTCGGCCCAACCCCGGAACGGCGCTCAAATCCGCAGAATAGTTCCGGTAAACGCTGCAGATTGATAAACAGGGAAGCTTCGAACAATACCTGCATTATTTTTAATACATGGTCATGAAATCCATACAGCGACAGGCCATAAGCTATTAAGGCATTGTCATGCGGCCATATGGATCCGTTATGATAAGCCATGGGGTTGAACCGGCGTTCTTTGGAAGAAAGCGTCCGGATTCCCCAGCCGCTAAACATCTCGGGGCTTACCAGATGATCGGCCAGCCTTTTTGCCTTGTCCTCATCCACTATCCGGGTAAACAGGCAATGGCCGGGATTGGAAGAAACCACTTTACATGGACGTTTTTCGCCGTCGAGAGCCAGGGCAAAGCAGCCCAGGGCCTCGTCCCAGAACCGGGCATTGAAATTATCCTTCAGGGCCACCGACTCCTCAAGCAGCCGCTTAGAAAGATGCCCGTCGCCCATCACGGCGGCCATCTTACTCCCATGCTGTTTGGCGGCATACACATAGCCCTGCACCTCGCACAAGGCTATGGGCGGGGCGGCGAGGTTGCCATCCTGGTGCATGACCGAGTCGAATGAATCTTTCCAGCCCTGGTTGGTCAGGCCGTTTTTGGCTTTATGCTTATATTCTACAAATCCATCGCCATCCAGATCTCCGTAAACATCTATCCAGTTTAAGGCCGCTTGCAGGTTCGGCCATATTTGTTTCAGCAAGTCAATGTCGGCGGTGCGATCGTAGTACATGCCAGCCAGCATGATAAAAAGAGGTGTGGCATCAATGGTTCCGTAATATTCCTTAAAGGGGATCTCGCCGGTATTAGCCATTTCTCCGGACCGCGTTTCATGGAGTATTTTCCCGGGCTCGGCATCCTTTTCGGGTATCAGCTCCGTGGCTTGCTTTCGCGCCAGGAAAAGCAGCACATCTTTAGCGATGCCTGGAGCCACCCATAAAGTTTCCAATGCAGTAATAATTCCATCCCGGCCAAAGGAAGTATTATACCAGGGAACTCCGGCATAAGGGTATTGCAGGCCCTCAACGGTCCTGGCCAGCAGGGACAGCAGATCGGCTTTCGAGCGTTCTATCCAGTGGGAGAAGTGTTCGTTGGAAGCTTTAATATCTGCAAACAGAGCATTGATTTTTTCCCTGTCTTTTTCGATGGATGCTTTTGCCGACTGGTAATCCTCAACTTCCCTCGCTTCGTCACCAACCATCATGCTTATCGTGTAGGAAATATGAACCGGTTTCTCCGGAGAAAGTGTAATGAGAAACGTTGCTTTGCCATTCGACAGCTTAAACTCTGCATCGGTCGTAAAATCAATGATCGCTGTCCGGGTTAACTGATCAAGGCCATCATAAAGAAATTTAAAACTGCTGTTACCGGCACAATACCGGACTTTGTTAGCGGTCACCTTTCTTTCGACACCCCTGATCTCAAAGATGTCTTTAAAGTCGCCATAAAAAGCCAGGGCTAAAATGAACTGGCACTGCTTCTCTGCATAGCTGACACATTTTATTTTTTCATAAAAAGCTCCTTCCCGTACAAAGAGGTTGCGCGAAATATGAATGGTATTTTCGGGAATATCGCAATCCTCAAAATGTGGATTGGCCAGGTCAACAGAGAAAATATCGTTATCTTCTTTAATTCTGCCGCTTAGTAATAAAGGCTTTTGGCCGTTT
>JAKFCJ010000083.1:0-10364 GCA_036676705.1 Bacteroidota bacterium | reverse complement strand
GTAAAAGAGGAGTTGAAAAATTCGGCACCAAGGTGGAAGTGAAAAACATGAATTCGATCAGCAACGTAAAACGGGCCATTGAATATGAGATCATCCGCCAGATCGATCTGCTGGAAGAAGGAAAAACCTTCACTTCAGATACCCGTTCCTTCGACGCGGTGAAAGGAACTACATTTTCAATGCGTTCAAAAGAAGAGGCCAACGATTACCGCTATTTCCCCGAACCCGATCTTCCTCCGTTCATTGCGGGCAAGGCGATGATCGATTCGATACGCGAACAAATGCCGGCCCTGCCGGATGTCCTTTTTGAACGTTATACCCGCGAACTTGGCCTGAGTGATTACGATGCGCATGTGCTCACGGAAACCAAAGAGATCGCCTGGTATTTTGATGAACTGGTGCTTTATACTTCCAATTACAAAGCCGCAGCCAACTGGGTAATGGGGGCGATAAAATCACACCTGAACGAAAACGCCCTGGAAATGGCCGACTTTTTTGTTCCTGCCAAAAATATCGCTGCCCTGATCGAACTCATCGACACGAATAAAGTATCGAATTCGGTGGCTTCACAGCGTATTTTCCCCGAGATGATAGCCGATCCGGAAAGATCCCCGCTCTCCATCGCACAGGACCTCAACCTGCTCCAGGAAAGTGACACGGCCTATCTCGAAGGACTGGTCGACCAGGTTCTTGCATCCATGCCCGAAAAAGTAACCGAATATAAAAATGGTAAAAAAGGATTGATGGGCTTATTTATGGGCCAGGTCATGAAATTATCGCAGGGAAAGGCTGACCCGAAAGAATCAACCCGTTTATTAACAGAAAGACTCGAAAAATGATGAGACATATAGCAACGGCATTATTTGCCATGGTGGTATTGGGCGCTTGTGAAAGCAAAAAAGAAGAAAAACGCGACCCGGATTCCTTTAACAATTTTGTTATAGAAGGAAATATTGAAAACGGCAGGGGTACTGTCATTTTTTTGGGAAGGATAGGCCAGCAATCGGAAATTCTGGCGACAGACACGGCCGATGCCAATGGCGACTTTCATCTGGAGGGTTTTGCCCGTGAAAAATTTGTCGGCGTATTTAATTTCGACATCAATAAAAAGATCTTTCTTATCGTAGACACCACAGATAAGATAGAACTCCAGGTTCCGGATAAAAATTACGATGAATACACGGTGAACGGATCCGAAGAAAGCCAGATATTCAGACGCCTGCGGGATATCGAAGTGCGTTCGGGTAAAGCCCTGACAGCAGTTCGCGAAAAAGCAGAGGATATCCACCCGGAAGATGAGGTTCGCCTGAATAAATTGAGGGAAGAGTTCGAAACGACCAACCAGCGTTATGTAAAAGAATACAGCGACAGCCTCAAAAATGTGCATTCGCCGCTGGTTAAGCTGTATTATCATTTGGTACTGCAGGTGCCCTTTGATGAAGCAATGAAAACCACCCTGTATGAAGAAGCGGTGGCAAGCGGACTACAGGGTGATCTTGTCCAGTCCTATATTCGCAGCTATACGGCTGAATTAGCAACGGCTATCGGACAAACTGCCCCGGAAATTTCACTGCCTGATACCAACGGAAAAGCGATCGCCTTGAGCAGCCTGAGAGGGAAGATCGTGCTGGTTGACTTTTGGGCATCCTGGTGTGGTCCATGCCGTCAGGAAAATCCGAATGTGCTTCGGCTGTATGAAAATTATAAAGACCGCGGTTTTGAAATTTATGGAGTTTCCCTTGATGGGGATAAGGCTAAATGGACCGGGGGTATCCAGGAAGACGGGATCCATTGGGTTCATGTGAGCGACCTGAAGGAATGGCAATCCGTTGCTGCCAGGGCTTATGCCGTTACAGCAATACCATCTACCTACCTTATCGACAGGGATGGAAAGATCATTGCCAAAAACCTGAGAGGCAGGGACCTGGAAAACAAACTACGTGAGGTGCTTCGCTAAGGGCATAACAATTCTTTAAGATAGACTTAACATGCAGTTCATTACTCTGAGGTAATATTGCAACAGATTATGGCAGATACCAACCAGCAGTTTAAAATTCTCGTTGTCGATGACGAGCCGGATATTCTCGAGTTCATTGCCTACAACCTGAAACGGGAAGGTTATTCGGTATCCCTGGCTTCAAACGGACAGGAGGGTATAGAAAGGGCAACGGAAAACACCCCGGACCTGATCATCCTGGATGTGATGATGCCGGTGCTGGATGGCATTGAGGCTTGCCGCCGCCTTCGTGAGAAGGAACAATTCAAAAATACCTTTATCGTCTTTTTAACAGCCCGCAGCGAAGAATATTCCGAAATTGCCGGGTTTAATGTGGGTGCAGACGATTATATTTCCAAACCCATAAAACCCCGGGTTTTAATAAGCCGTATCAACGCCATTCTGCGCCGGAAGGCACCCACCGAAACGAGTACGCGCATCCACATCGGCAACCTGGAGATCGATCGTGAGAGTTATTCAGTAACACGCGACGGGGTGAAGATCCCGATGGCCAAAAAAGAGTTTGAATTGCTTCACCTGTTGGCCGGAAAACCCGGCAAGGTGTTTACCCGCGAAAATATCCTTGAAAAGGTGTGGGGAGATGATGTGCTGGTGGTCGACAGGACGATCGATGTGCATATCCGGAAGATCCGGGAGAAATTAGGCGACGAATATATTAGCACGGTTAAAGGAGTAGGGTATAAATTTGAAGGATGATCCGGAATCCGACTCCACGGAGTATTGCCTTTTATACCGCCCTGGGTGTTGCCCTTCTTGTGGGAGCTTTTGCCGCATTTATAGAGGCATCCTGGCTTGAATCGCTTGTGCTGTTTGGAATAACCGGCATCATATCATTTGCTTTTTTTTACTACGCCCTCGAAATATTTATCTATCGAAAGATCAAACTGATCTATAAAAATATCCATCGGCTCAAAACTTCCCGCCACAAAAGTTCGGTTTTTGACAAAGACGTCATGAGCACCGACCCGATTTCCGAGGTAAGCCAGGAAGTTATTTTATGGGCCAAGGACCAGAACGCCGAGATCGAAGAACTCAAAAAACTTGAAAACTTCAGGAAGGAATTTTTAGGGAATGTTTCGCATGAGCTAAAAACCCCCATTTTTAATATCCAGGGCTATATCCATACCCTGCTTGACGGGGCTTTGCATGATCCGGAGGTGAATGTCCATTTTTTGCAGAAAGCTGCCAGATCGGTAGACCGGCTTTGCGACCTGGTGGAAGACCTGATCAATATTTCGCAGCTCGAAACCGGACAGCTTAAAATGGAAATGGAGCGTTTTGATATCCATGCCATGGTCAAGGATATTTTTGAATCGCTCGACATGAAAGCGAAAGAACGGGGAATTGCACTCAATTTTAAAGAAGGCTGTGATCAACCCTTTTTTGTTTTTGCCGATAAATACCGCATTCGCCAGGTGCTGGTGAACCTGGTGGTAAATTCCATCAAATACGGCAAAGACGGCGGCGCTACCTATTGTGCTTTTTATGATATGGATGAAAATATCCTGACCGAAATTAGCGACAATGGCGAGGGGATAGAAGAAAAACACCTGCCTCGTTTATTCGAACGTTTCTACCGCGTCGATAAAAGCCGCTCACGGGAAGCAGGGGGCAACGGACTCGGATTGGCCATCGTAAAACATATCATCGAGGCCCATGATCAAACGATCAACGTGAGGAGTAAGTTGGGTTCAGGCACAACTTTCGGGTTTACGTTGAAGAAGGGTACGCCGGATATTTAGTGGGAAGTTTTCAGTTTTCAGTTTTCAGTGTTCAGTATAAGAAGTCACCCACTGAAAACTGAACACTGAAAACTGAAAACTTAGTTCGAAGGATAAGGTTTCGCGGCTTCCTGCAACAATATCGCTTCGATCTCGGGAGCGTGGGGGCGGGGAGCGTTGGCGTTTACGATCCTACCCTCTTTATCGATGATCACATAACGCGGAATGGTTTGGATACGGTAAGCCATCGAAACGGCATAATCGTTACTGCCCACATGCCACATATTCGCTTCTCCGCTATTGGTGATATAATGTCCCTGCCATTTCGTGATATTCTGATCGGTAGAAACATAAACGAATGCCACATCCGGATTGTCTTTAAACTTCTCTTTCAGGGGGGCGGATAATTTCATGGACTGGATGCAGGGTCCGCACCAGGTAGCCCAGAAATCGAGGTAGATCACCTTGCCCCTCAGGTCTTTAAAACTATGTTTATTGCCGTCTTTATCCACAAATTCAAAATCAGGGGCCGGGTCTCCGGGTTCCAGGGTAACCAGTTGAGCAGCCTTGGCCTGCAGGGTTTGTACATAATCCGGATAGGAAGAGGTAGCCACATAAGCGTCGTAATACAGCTTCATGGGCCTGAAACATCCGTTATCCATACCTTCCCAAAGCACACGGGCCATTAATTCATCTTTCGATTTTTTGGCATAAACGCTGTCTACAAAATGCAAAAAAGCCATCACTCCGGCACATACATCTTCACGAGGAGCAGGACCGAGGGTGGTTAAATGAAGCAGCAAAAAATTCTGGTATTCTGTACCCGGAGTGTAATCGATGGCATACAACTCCGGATTTTGAATAACTTTTGCAAAACTGGCGGGCAAGGGGAAGGGCACTTGCGGATTAGTACTTCGCCTGTAATTCGCATAGATCAGGTAATAATTAGCCTCCTTGATGAGGGCCATACGTTCGGCCAGCTTTTTTAAGGTTTTATCCGCTTCAACGGTTTTCAGATTTTCTTTCAGCACCTTGTCGTACTGCTTCATCCAGGCTTTTACCTTCAGGTCATACGCAACGGTATCCAGGTTTTTCACCTGGTCATGGAAAGTTTTAATGACCTCGCGATCGAAATTTTTATAATTGAGGTAATTCAGGTAGGATTCCTGGTGGCCTCTTCCCGACAAAACGTAGGAATACATGCTATCGCCCGAAACGATATCCATATAGATCGAGTCTTTTGGAGAAATGACAAGTGAAATGGATTGGGTTCCGTGAAAGAAGTCGAGCGAGGCTTTCCTGTCGATCGGGAACTGAATAAAAAATTTACCGTTACTGTCAGTTTTGGTCCGCAGTTCCAGAGGTTTATTAATAAAAGGAACCTTATTGTATACGAGCCTTATCTCCTTGTTGGCTTCTGATCGTATTTGTCCATGTATGATGCTTTGCTCCTGGGCTCCGGACAATACGGTGATAGCGGCGAAGGCAAGAGTAAGGAAAACGCGAAATGGTTGAATCATAGAGCGGAAAATTACAAATTCCTTTTGATAATCGTCCATATTCCGCAAGGAAGATGCCATGATGTGACAATGTCAGGGAAAAGTGCAAATTTGTACAAGCATGAAAACCATCTCTACCGTTTTATTCCTTTTTCTCCCCGTTTTGCTCCTCGCGCAGTCGCCCTACCAACAGGATTCGGCATTTATCTGCCGGATCTTTGAAACGGCCCTGACAGCGGGAAAAGTTTACCCTGACCTGCAAGACCTTTGTAAAGAAGCCGGTCCGCGTTTAAGTGGTTCGAAAGCAGCAGCCCATGCCGTTGATCTTACGGAAGGGAAAATGAAAAAATACGGTTTCGATTCCGTTTACCGGCAGGAAGTGATGGTTCCGCACTGGGAGCGGGGTACGGGTTCGCCCTTGGTACTTACCCTGAGCGAAGGGGTAACGGCCGTTCGCGGAATTCCGATCTGTGCCCTGGGAGGTTCCGTTGCCGGAGATATTGAGGGGGAAGTGATCGAAGTGATGGGCTGGAATGAACTTCAGCAAATGGACCCTGAAACGATCAAAGGAAAGATCGTGTTTTTTAATCGCCCGATGGATGCCCGCATGGTGTATACGTTCGGAGCATACGGAACCTGTGTCGACCAGCGTGTTTTTGGCGCCATTTGGGCCGGTTCCATGGGCGCAAAAGGAATTATTGTGAGGAGTATGAATTTGCGTATCGATGATTATCCGCATACGGGTTCCATGGCCTATTCCGATACGGTGGTAAAAATCCCGGCAGTGGCAATCAGCACACTTGGAGCGGAAGAGTTAAGCTCGCTGTTGAAAAAAGACCCGAAATTAAAGGTCGCCTATACGATCACCCCACAACGTTTTGCGGATACACTTTCCCATAATGTTATCGGACAAATACATGGAAGCCGGTACCCGAACCGCTATATCGCCATTGGCGGTCATCTCGACTCCTGGGACCTGGGAGAAGGCGCCCATGATGACGGGGCGGGCTGTATGCAGGCGATCGAAGTGCTTCGCTTATTGGATGTACTCGGCTATGAACCGCGTTATTCCTTGCGTTCGGTAATGTGGATGAATGAAGAGAACGGATTAAAAGGTGCCCTGGAATATGCGCGTTATACGGATTCTGTTGGCGAAAAACACCTGGCCGCCATCGAGGCCGACAGGGGAGCCTTTGCCCCCAGGGGATTTTTTGTGCAGGGAACCGAAACACAGATCAAACATATCCAGCAGTGGATCCCTCTTTTGGAAACCTATGGTATCCATGTGATCAAAGGAGGCGGCGCGGGAGCAGATGTAGGTCCTTTAAAAAACAAGGATGAGGAGGTGGTATTGATCGGCTTTATTCCCGATTCACAACGTTATTTCGATTATCACCATGCCGCTACCGATGTTTTTTCCAGTGTGAACCAAAGAGAACTGGAACTTGGGGCCGCCGCTTTGGCGAGTTTGGTATATTTGATCGATAAGTATGGAGTTGAGTGAAAAAGCTGAGCCACGTATTGCTTTCGCCGGCTTATTTGACGCGGAGGGGTTGGAGTTTGCTCGGCTTATTGCTGACGCACACCTATTTGACGCGGAGGCGCCGAGGCGCGGAGATTTTTATATTTTTGGAAAATGGTGATTACACGTATAAACTATAGTTTCGGATATACGTGTATGCCATACTTCAAAGCAAATACATCCCTCCGCGCCTCTGCGCCTCCGCGTCTGCTGCTCGTGCGCAAGCCATCTGGCGCAAGTATCGGAACTTGGAACTTGGAATTTTGATTTGATATGGCCTACAACGAAAACTTAGCAAACCGCATCCGCGAACACTTTGCGGACCTGCCCAATGTGGAGGAAAAAACCATGATGGGCGGACTCACTTTTATGTACAATGGAAAAATGTGCGTAGGCATCATTGGCGATGAACTCATGTGCCGCATCGATCCGGAACTCCACGACAGCGCCGTGGAAAAACCCGGCGCCCGAACCATGGATTTTACCAACCGCCCCATGAAAGGCTACGTGATGATCGACGATACAGGCATGACCCAACAAAAGGATTTCGACTACTGGATCGGCCTAAGCCTCGATTTCAACAGCCGCGCCAAAGCCTCCAGGAAGAAGAAAAAATAACGCTCCACCGCTCTGACCGAAGGTCCGCTCCCTCGCTCCCTCGCCACTTCATTAAACCTGAAAAATGACGCTATTCGATTATTTCCGCCTATTCCACCCTTTGCCTGAAGCTGACTACCAACTTCTGGTCTCCAAACTCAAACCCCGTTCCTTCAAAAAAGGCGATTTTTTGACAGTGCCGGGGCAGGTGCAAAAGGACTTGTATTTTGTAAAAAGTGGCGTGCAGATGTCATATTTTGATGCGGAAGAAAAGGTTCATGTCATAGCTTTCACCTATGCGCCGAATCCCTGCGCCATTCCGGAGTCCTTTTCCTTCCAGGCACCCTCGCGTTATTTTTTAACATGTTTGAGTGACAGTGAAATGGATACGATCTCCTATGATGCCCTGCTGGAACTTTTTGATCGGTCGCAATCTCTCGAACGCCTGTTCCGCCGTATGACCGAAGCCATCCTGGCCGGCATGATCAACCGGCATATTGAATTGCATTCCATGACCATTGAGGAGCGTTACCTGGCTTTCTGTCAACGCAGTCCGCACCTGTTGCAGCTGGTTCCGCACAAATACATTGCTTCCTACCTTTCCATTGATCCAAGTAATTTTAGCAAACTGTTCAATTCAGTGAAAATCTGAACTTGGTCCAGACCAAGATTCGTGTCGTAAAGGTGCATGACCTTTGAAGAAAAAAAGCATGGTACAGTGGCTCGACAAAACAGAATATCCCTTCACTTCCCGTTTTTTTAAGGTTAACGGACAAAACCTGCACTATATCGATGAAGGCCAGGGCGAGGTCCTTTTATTCGTTCACGGAACCCCTTCCTGGAGTTTTGATTTCCGGAATGTGATCAGGGCCTTATGTCCAAGTTACCGCTGTATTGCCATCGATCATATCGGTTTCGGGCTGTCTGATAAACCCAGGGAATATGATTATTCTACCCAAAACCACAGTAAAACATTGGAGAAGTTTATTCTGCATATGGACTTACACGACCTGACACTGGTGGTGCATGACTTTGGAGGTCCGATCGGTTTAAACTTCGCCATCCATCATCCCGAAAGGATCAAAAACCTGGTCATAGTAAATTCCAGGTTATGGAGCAGTGAGGATGATCCGGATTTTATCAAATTCAGCAAGGTGTTAAGAAGTCCGCTTTTGCCTTTTTTATACCGCTACCTGAACTTTTCACCCCGTTTTATTTTGCCCATGTCGTTCGGCGATAAAAAACTAGACCGGAAGCTTTTGAAAAACTATACCCGGCCTTTTGTCAATAAAAGCCAGCGTAACGGGGCATTGGCATTTGCCAGGTCATTGCTCAATGATCAGCATTGGTTTGAAGAACTTTGGGAAAAACGAGCGTCCATATCCGGCAAGCCGACACTGTTTATATGGGGCATGAAGGACAAAGTGATCAGGCCGCATTATCTCGATAAATTTTTAGCAGGGTTCCCGAATGCGCGGGTTGTTAAATTAGCCACCTGCGGACATTTCCCCCAGGAGGAGGAGGCGGAGCGGGTTAGTCGGGAGATCGCAGACTTTCTGAAAACCGGCGGGCCGGCGCGCGAGTAGTGCTTTCGCCGGCTTATTTGACGCGGAGGCGCAGAGGCGCGGAGGAATTTGGCTGTCGCACGAGAAGTGCTTTCGCCGGCTTATTTGACGCGGAGGCGCAGAGGCGCGGAGGAATTTGGCTGTCGCACGAGGAGTGCTTTCGCCGACTTATTTGACGCGGAGGCGCTGAGACGCGGAGTTTTTTATGTTTTCGGCAAAAAGTAAATAAAACTCTGAACTGCCATTTCAGATAAATTTGTAAGCCTTACTCCGAAGCAAACACATCCCTCCGCGTCTCCGCGTCTCCTATTCGTGCGCAAGCCATCCGGCCTAAGCGAATCCGGATGTTACTAAAGGTAGCGTTCTTTGATGATCCGCATATGATGCCGCGTATGCCCGGCGATGATGAATGGAACAGCCCCGGCTTTCATGAGGTTATTGTTCGCTGTCCCGACATAGTGCCAGGCTTCTTCGGAAATGCTCTCAAACAGGCTCAGATTGAGCGCCCTGGCCTTTAACCAGGTCTGGATGATCTGCTGATAATCCAGGTCCTTGTAATGGCCATTTTCTACATAGCTGTTTTCATCATACCCGGGCAAGGGAGCAACTTCTCCCCGGGCTATACACAAGGTCCGGTAGCCAAAAATGATCTCCGAATCCAGGACATGCCCGCAAACCTCTTTGATCGTCCACTTTCCTGGGGCGTAGGCATAGTCCCATTTTTCCTCAGGGATCGTTTGCAGGAAGGATAAAACTTCCTGTCTTTGGTTTTCCAAAAAGGTGAGGATGTCGCTGGAAGGAAGTCCTTCCATATAAGGCCGGTAATAAGCGGCGTAATCGTTGTCGTTGAGTTGGTACATGGTGCAAAGTTAAAGGGTCCGTTTATTCCCAGAAACGATCGTCCCAGGCATTTTCGTCGATTTGTTCGTGATGGAGGGTTTTAATGACCGCGAGTTCTTCGGCCGTCGCTACTTCCTGGATGGCGTTAAACAGTTCCCGTTCCTCGAAGCGGATATGGGTATTCAGGGTTTCTTCCAGGGTATGGAGGACTTCTTCCAGGCCCTCTTTTTTTGCCATTAAGGAGCGTATGGAACGGTGTTCATGGATGGCCAGTTCGACAAGTTTATTTCCATGCCCCAACAAAGGAAAGATGTATTTTTCTTCCTCTTCAAAATGCTCAGCCAGGTGCGTATTCCAGAACCAGTCGACATAGGCTTTGATACGTTGGGCAGCGATCTGCTTGCTTAGTCCTTTTCTTATTTTCCAGCACAGCAACACGCAGGGCTACCCGTTGCGAGACCACATCGACTTGCATCATCCACTCGTGGAACTGGCCGACATGATCGACTGGGCAGCAATCGACCGCGTCGCCAGCGAGCCATTTCATCCTGGGCCGGGCCGTCCGATTCTGCGGCCCCGTCTCATCGCCGGCCTCCTGTACCT
>JAKFCJ010000082.1:0-4407 GCA_036676705.1 Bacteroidota bacterium | reverse complement strand
TCCGCCAATACCGGTAAGGCCCGCAAAAAAACCAATAGCTCCGCCAATGCCCAATTGCAAGGGAAGTTTGAACTCCCTACTTACCAGAACGGTTTTCAAATACTTGTGCAATAAGGCCAGTCCGCTAAGGATGAGTAAAACGCCCAGCACCAGAAAAAAAACATGGTCGCTTAATTTTATCATGGCTCCCAAATAGGCCACGGGTACACTGGCCACCAAAAAGGGCCAAAATTCTTTCCAATTAAATACCCGATGGCGGATATAAAACAGGGTACCAATGCTTACCACACACAGGTTTAAGATCAAAGCGGTGGAGCGGATTTCATAAAAATCGACGAGAAAGATACTGAGTAGGGCCAGGTAGCTGGAACCACCACCAAAACCAACCGTGGCATATAAAAAAGCGATGATAAAAAACAATAAGGGCAGATAAACTTCCATGTTTCGGGTCTAGGGGATTAAAATACATTCCACCTCGTCGCCAGCCCTCATTTCGTTTACCGGGCCAGTAAATACCAAAGCATTGGCAAGGGCCATGGAAAAAATCATCGAAGAACTTTGTCCCTCTAAAATGGTTACTTTTTCTTGCTCTATTTTGGCCTTTAAAAATTCCGGACGCTCTGGGTTTGCCTTATAATTATGGGTGATCGATACCTTTTGTCGAGTCAGGCCGGTAGCCGGCAATCCCTGAAATTTCTGTAACAAAGGCCACGCATAGATATAAAAACACGTTAGGGCTGAGGCCGGATTTCCCGGTAAGGCAAATACAAAACGATGGTCTTTTTTACCAAACCAAAGTGGTTTGCCAGGTTTCTGTTTCACTTTATAAAACACTTCCTCCACCCCATTTTGCTCCAGGGCTTTTTTGGTAAAATCGTATTCACCAACCGATATTCCTCCACTAATAAGTATAAAATCTGCTTCCTTTAAGCTCTTTTCCACTTGCTGGCTAATGGCCTCGAGCTGGTCTTTGATGGCATAAATAGCAACCGACTTTATTCCGAACTGCTGCAATACCGCTGTAAGGGTGGCTCCATTCGACTCGTAAATTTGCCCGGGTTTTAAAGGAATTCCTGGTGCTACCAGCTCATCGCCTGTAACCAAAATATGGACGCGTGGCTGCCTGTATCCTTTTATGGAAGCAAATCCCAAACTGCTCAATAAACCGATGCTGGCAGGAGTGAGTTGATGTCCAATTGGAAAAACCTCCTGTCCGGCGGCTAATTCCGTACCCTGTTTCCGAACATTTTGTCCGGCATGGTACTCCTTTTCTAAGCATACCGTATTTGCTTCAAGGCGCGTGTGCTCTTGCATGATCACGGCCGTGGTATTCTCCGGAGTACGTGCACCTGTAAATATTCGCAGGGCTTCGCCTTCATTTAAGGAATAGGTGCCGGTATCGCCTGCAGCAACTTCCCCCATGAGTTTAAACGTGGTGCCTGAGCCACAAATGGCATAACCATCCATGGCCGAATTGTCGAAAAAGGGCAAATCAAAAGGCGCATAAATCGTTTCCGCCAAACAATAGCCAAGGCTTTCGGAAACAGCATAATTGGCTGTTTCTAAGGAAACCTCCTGCAAGGTGATTTTTTGTAATGCTTCTTCAACGCTTATCATTAGCCTCCAATTGCAATCATCGATCGGTTTTGCTCGTAATGCCCGGCATCCATCTTAAGGTCCATGCCATCCCGAGAGAATTTCTTCTCCAGAATACTGCGCATGATCAATGGTTCTAAAGCAATCCCAGCCCTGTGTTGACTTAATAAATCGGTTTCGGAATTAGCAAAAAGGCAGTTTTTCATTTTCCCATCGGCCGTAAGGCGAATACGGTTGCACCCGGAACAAAACGGATTGGTAATGGTGCTGATGATGCCAAAACTCCCAAGATGCCCAGCTACTCTAAAATTTTTTGAGGTGCTATGCGGACCATTCTCCAAAGCTTTAACTCCTTCAAAGTGGTCGCCTGCAATTTGCAGAATCTCTTCTTCGCTCACGCCTTTGCTCCAGTCCCACTGATTGCCCTTAAAAGGCATAAATTCAATGAACTTTACCTGGATATTTTCCTCTTTGGTAAGCCGGATAAAATCGAGGATCTCCATGTCGTTGGTGCCTTTAATGAGCACCACATTCAACTTGATTTCAAAACCTCTTTTAATGGCTGCTTGAATATTCAGCATGATACGATCGAAATAATCGCGTTTAGTAATAAAGGCGGCTTTGGCTTTGTCGAGTGTATCGAGGCTGACATTAATTTTTTTCAAGCCCACCCTTTCAAAGAGATCAAAATACTTATCCAACAATATTCCGTTGGTAGTGAGTTTGAGCGTGACACCCAGCTTGCTCAATTCTTCGAGAAGGAAGGCGATATTTTTACGCAATAAGGGTTCGCCACCGGTAAGGCGAATGGTATCCACGCCGAGGCCAACAAAGGTTTTGGCGATGGAAATAATTTCTTCAAGGCTCATTATATGGGCCCTTTCGGTTAATTCAATGCCCTCTTCCGGCATGCAATAAAAGCAACGCAAATTGCAGCGATCGGTCAGGGAGATACGCAAATAGGTATGCGGCCTTCCATGCTGATCAACAATTTGAGGTGTTTTATGCGTCATGGCGATTTCCTTTCAATACATGAAAAAGATGCAAAATAGCCGGGAACACTGCTTCCAAACATTCTTGCACGCCTTTGCCCGAGCCTGGCAAAGCCAATACCACCCGTTTGTTTTTTATGCCTGCCAAAGAGCGTGAGAACATGGCATAAGGCGTCCGTTCTTGTCCGTAGCGGCGCATCTGTTCTTCCACCCCATCCAGGCGCATATCGAGCAAAGGCGCCAGGGTATCGGGCGTAATATCGCGCGGACCCACTCCGGTGCCGCCGGTATAGATAATCAAATCGGCTTTTGCGTTTTCGAGCGCTCCGCGAATGGCGTCTGCCTCATCAGGAATTATTTCCAGGCTGGCTTCTATTTCCAAGGCGGCCAATTTCTCCATGATTCGTTTCCCGGAACTATCTTCTGCCACTCCTTTAGATACCGAATCGGAGCAAACAACTACCAGCGCTTTAAGTCCTTGATTTCCAATTTTATAAGATGATTTGCCTCCTGTTTTGGAGAGCAGGCGAATGCAGCCAATCTCCACTTGTTTATCGATGGGCTTGAGCATGTCGTACATGGTCAGCGCCACAATACTGGCTCCATGCATGGCTTCTACTTCTACGCCCGTTTTATAGATGGTTTTAACTGTAAGCAGGATCTCGATACTTTGTTCGTGTAACACATATTCGATGCCCGTAAATTCAATGGGCAGTGGATGACAATCCGGCAAAAGGTCGGGGGTCTTTTTTACGCCCAGGAGTCCGGCTGCCTTGGCCATTTCGAAAATATTCCCCTTCGGCACGGTGTTTTGGCGAATACGTTCCATGGTAGCGCTACTTCCCACCGTTACAATTGCTTGTGCCGTTGCCTCCCGAAGGGTATTGGATTTATGCGTAATGTCTATCATCTCAACGATTCACTTTCCATTGATGGGTATTGTTATCAAAAACTTCTTTTCCAAAGATGGGTACTTTGGCTTTAAGTTCTTCTACGATCCAGCTGCATGCTTCGATGGCCGCCTTTCTGCGCACCGATGAGGTAAACACAAACAAACATAATTCGCCTGCCTCAACCTTACCCAGGCTATGATAAATATGGGCGCAGCTCAGTTCAAATTTTTGGAAGGCCGCTTCCCTTATTTCATCAAACACCTTTTCTGCCATTTCCTCATAGGCAGAGTATTCAATGGCCACCACGGTTTTGCCTTCGATCACATCAGCACGAACTTGTCCCATAAAAATACTATGCGCCCCGATCTGCGTTTTCGACTGATGGTGGGCAATCGAGGCAGCAATTTTTTCCGGAGCTATGGGCCCTTGTACCAATACCTGTTTGGGTTTTTTATCGCTCATGCTATTAGGTTTTGAATGCCTCCGGGCACATTAATAAGATTCTGAAAGCCAAATTCTTTTTCCAAAAGCTCGATGGCCTTTTGGCTTCTGGCTCCCGACTGGCAAAATACATGAACTTCTTCGGTTCCGGGAATCTCGGCATGCCTTTCTGCCAATTGGTTGAATGGGATTTTTTGTATGATGAGTCCCCTCGGCTGGGGCATTTCATGACTTTCGCGCACGTCTAAGTATCGTCTGTTTTTGTTTTTGAATTCGCAGAAGAATTCCATCTCTGTGAGTTCCTTTTTAATCTGCTCTTGTATGGCTGTTTCATTCCTTCGAATCTTCAGGTAGGTTTCCGAGGGCTTGAGCAGGTCCGTCAATTTCAGTTTGCCCGACAAAACCTCCCCAATGCCCAGAATCATTTTGAGCACCTCTGCAGCTTGCAAGGTTCCTAATACACCGGGCAAAACTCCTAGCACCCC
>JAKFCJ010000081.1:0-1792 GCA_036676705.1 Bacteroidota bacterium | reverse complement strand
AGGTTGCAGAGCGGCTTCAGGGAGTGCAGTCGCAAATACCAAAAGGTATTGGCAATCCTGAGCTGGGACCGGTGACCACCGGGCTGGGAGAAATCTACCAGTATGTTGTTCGTCCGAAAAAGGGATTTGAACGCCAGTTTGATGCCACGGAGTTACGCACCATTCAGGACTGGATAATCCGTCGGCAGTTACTGGGCGTAAAGGGCGTAGCGGAAGTAAGCAGCTTTGGCGGAAAGTTGAAGCAGTATTCCATTGAAGTGGATGCGAATAAGTTGCAGGCGTATGGCATTACCATCACCGATGTATTTGAAGCCCTGGCGAATAACAATCAAAATACCGGGGGTGCCTACATTGAAAAAGGACCGACCGTGCTGTACATCCGCAGTGAGGGCCTGATCGGCAGTACGGACGACATTGAAAACATCAGCTTAAAAAATGAAAATAGTGCGACGCCCTTGTTTATCAGGGATGTAGCGGTTCTGAAAATTGGGCACGCTGTGCGCTATGGAGCCATGACCTACAACGACGAAGGGGAGGTAGCCGGTGCGGTGGTAATGATGTTAAAAGGTGCCAACAGCAATGAAGTCATCAAAAATGTAAAACAACGGATTGACCAAATCCGCAAGACCCTACCCGAAGGTGTAGAAATTGAGGCCTTTTTAGACCGTACAAAAATGGTGAGCAACGCCATCAACACCGTAAAAACAAATCTACTGGAAGGTGCGTTGATCGTAGTTTTTGTGCTGGTGTTGTTTTTAGGAAATTTCAGGGCGGGTGTACTGGTGGCCTCGGTAATTCCACTTTCGATGTTATTTGCCGTTTGTATGATGAACGCTTTTGGCGTCAGCGGAAATTTGATGAGTCTTGGCGCTTTGGATTTTGGATTAATTGTAGACGGCGCTGTCATCGTGGTAGAAGCTGTAATGCATCAGCTTTCTCACGCCAAGAAGTTTGAAGGGGTGAGCCGTCTGCAACAAAAGCAAATGGATGAGGAGGTGCAGAAAAGCGCCGGTAAAATGATGAACAGCGCCGTGTTCGGACAGATTATTATTTTAGTGGTATATCTCCCCATCCTTACGTTGCAGGGTATAGAAGGGAAGATGTTTAAGCCGATGGCATTAACGGTTGCCTTTGCCTTGCTTGGGGCCTTTCTTCTTTCGCTAACCTACATTCCGATGATGAGTGCCTTGTTTCTCAGCAAAAAGGTGAAGCAGAAAAAGAATATTTCCGACAGGGTAATGGAACGGGTGGAAGTTGTTTATCAGTCGGCTTTAAACAAAGCCTTAAGAATTCCGAAAATGGTGCTGGCCATTACCCTCTCGCTTTTTGTATTGGCCGTATTCACACTGACCACCTTGGGTGGTGAGTTTATACCGGAATTGGAGGAAGGCGATTTTGCAGTGGATACAAGAGTGTTGACGGGAAGCAATCTCAATACGACCATTGAATACACCTCCAGAGCAGCGGGTATTTTGAAAAACCAGTTTCCGGAAGTTGAAAAAGTAGTTACTAAGATTGGAAGCGGTGAAGTACCCACGGATCCGATGCCAATGGAAGCCAGCGACATGATGGTCATTCTGAAGGATAAGAGTGAATGGACCTCGGCAAACACGTTTGATGAGCTGGCAGCGAAAATGAATGTGGCTTTGCGGGCTGTTCCGGGCATTACTGCAGGTTTCCAATACCCGGTACAGATGCGTTTTAATGAGTTAATGACCGGGGCAAGGCAGGATGTAGTGTTAAAGATTTTTGGTGAAGACCTGGATACACTGGCTGGCTACGCTGCTACCCT
>JAKFCJ010000080.1:0-6363 GCA_036676705.1 Bacteroidota bacterium | reverse complement strand
CGATCTGAATAGCAGGGCTGTTGCCAAAATTACTTCCCTTTACGAATTGGATCACACAATATTCAAGTTTTGTATTGTCGTTCGTATTGGCCACATTATTCAGTTCTATTCCTGTCCAAAATGAACTGTCCTTTGGGTCAGGAATAGGTGGAGGAGCTAATGGCTGCGGAACGGAAGTTGTAAAATAGATCGAATCCGTGGTAGTGCCCCGGGCAAGAAGGCGCCCCTGGATATTTATTTTAAATTGACCACGAAAATCGACAACCACACCGGGTTCTATAGTAAGTGTAGAGTCATTTGGGATAAGGAGGGATCCGCGAATGATATACGGAGAAGCAGATTTTGTCCAAACCCCACTGATGAGTCCTCCTTGAATGGTGGTTTGGGCTTGGGCATATTGCAATAAGGCCAGGCAAAGAACAAGAAAAACCTTGGCTGCCGGCATGAAATAGGAACGATTTTCCTGGTTCATAAGTATGGAATTTGAATGAGCTGGCTGGTACCAGGAGCAAAGCTAAATATAGTCTCACCATCAAAAACTAATCTAAGTCATAAATCGTTGTGAGTTAACCCTCAACCCTCAACCCTCAACTAGCGTAGCGTCCCTCCTTCGCTAGCGCTACGGCGGGCACTGTCAACTCCCTTCTTTTTTAACGTAATTCGCAGCATGGCCGAACTTCTTAAAAACATGTTTTCACCTGAATTGGTGGATCGCCTTGCCCTGGATTTAAACCGGGTTTCCGGAGCTTCTGCAAAACAGTTTACAGAAATGGTTATCGATGCCGATTGGGAAAAACGAGAGCTGAAACAACGGAGTCGCCATATAGCGGCATGTTTTAACCAACTTATTCCCGGAACGTATCCTGACCAAATTGAAGTCCTCCGAAAAATAGCAAAAGGATACAGCGGATTTACAGCCATTCTTTTCTCCGATTTTGTAGAAGTATATGGACGGGAACACTGGGACTTGTCCATAAAAGCCATGGAAGAATTTACGCAAATATGTACCGCAGAGTTTGCGGTTCGTCCATATTTTATGATGGATTTCGAACGAATGGTGCAACAACACCAACGCTGGAGCACACACAAAAACGAGCATGTACGCCGTCTGGCCAGCGAAGGAATTCGTCCGCGTTTGCCTTGGGGAATGGGAGTGCCACGTCTCAAAAAGGAACCTGAAGTGATATTCCCTATCCTGGATAACCTGATCCATGACCCTTCCGAATACGTGCGTCGCTCGGTAGCCAATAACCTGAACGATATTTCAAAGGATCATCCGGAAAAAGTGTTGGAATACGTGAGTCACCTTGACCTTCATACACCCAATACCCAAAAACTGGTTAAACATGCTTTAAGGGGACTGTTAAAAAAGGGGAACAAAACAGCCCTGCAACTTTTCGGATTCCATGACCAACTCGAGGTAAAATGCCTGAGCCTGACTATCAGCCAGAAGAAACTTTCCATAGGCGATATCCTTTTATGGAGCAGTGAACTGGATGTGAAGGGCGAAGGAAAACTGAGGCTGGAATACCATGTTTATTACCAGAAGGCTTCCGGCAAACAGGTACATAAGGTATTTCAGTTATCGGAACAACAGATCAAAACGGATACGCAGATCCGACTGAACCGCAAACACGCTTTTCGGGACCTTACCACCCGAAAACATTACCCCGGAGTACATATTCTGGAGTTGGTGGCTAACGGACAGGTTCTTAAAGGGATAGAATTTGAATTGTTAGCCTGATCCATTCCTGACTTGCATGGGTTGCCCCACAGGCTTATCTTGCCGGTCATGTTCAGTGATTTCCGTCAGCAAATTTTAAATGGCGAAAAGCAACCCGAACTGCTTTTTAACCTGGTAAGCTGGCTCCGGCCTGCCACGCGCTTTCGCCTGGAAGCAGCAGTTTTAAAGATGGACGTTTTGCTGGAAGAGCTTGAAAAAGATGCGCCTTTCCGCCGGGCGCTTATGGCCTATTTTACTGATCTTTTTGCAGAGCGACGTTTTAAGATCACCCTTACCGAAACCGGAATTATTGGCGATGGAGGGTTTATGCGTGAACTCCGAAAGCGATTTTCTTACAAATTATTGCCCCTCCAACCAGCTGAAGATACTGTCGATTTCCTCCTGACCAATGCCTTGTACAAAAGCTGGGACCACCAATGGGTCTCGAAGATCAGTCAGCATCAATGGCTGAGGCTTTTTGAACTACTTGAACTGAACCTTTTTCCGGTTTGGAATGAAACTTCTTTTTCCTTCTCCCACCTCTTGTTTAGCATGCAGGTTTTGGCCCAGCAGGCAAGTGCCACGGGTACCAGCAGTGAATTGTTGAACATGGTACCGGAATACCAGAACCTGGATAGTCCTTTTTTAGCCTTGCAGAAAGAACTGGATAATTTGACCGATGAAATTATCCGTACCGAAGGAAATTCCACAACCTTATTGAAAGGCTATTTTAGTCATGTACAGGTGCTGATAAGCCAGTGCCAGGGACTTATTGACAAGGCCAGAAAAAATAAGTCCCGATTTGGAATTTCTTTTTCCGTGACCATGCGCATTCTTCGTTTGGAGCAGCAGTTGGAAAGGCTGGATTTTATGATCGATTTTTTAGAAAGCAAGCACCAGCCTGATCATAAAACCCGGCAAATAAATTTCCTCGTTCGCGTCATCCAGTACCACGCGGGGAAAAACAGGATCAAACCTTATCTTGGTCAGACCACCCATTTGGTTGCGTATCAGGCCACCCAGCATACCGGGACCACGGGTGAAAAGTATATAACGACCACCAGGGAAGAATATGCCAACATGTTTTGGTCGGCAGCCGGGGGAGGACTGGTGATCGGGTTTTTATGCCTGTTCAAATTATTCCTGGCAGGAGTAGAAACCAGCCTCTTTGGCCATGCCTTTTGGTACAGTTTAAACTACGCTTTTGGCTTTATATTGATCTATTTCCTGCATTTCACCGTGGCGACCAAACAGCCGGCCATGACAGCCGCTTCCCTGGCAAAAGTTCTGGAAACTTCGGGTAAAGAAGATTATGTTGGTTTTTCCGCCCTTTTTGCACGACTCTTCCGTTCCCAGTTTATTGCTTTTTGCGGGAATGTGTTTTTTTCCTTTCCTACGGCTTTGATGATCGCCATGATCGCGAATTTTGTTTTTGGAGATAATGTTGTTTCCCCTGCCAGTTCTGAAAAGCTTTTACGTGAGATAGATCCCTTCAGGAGCTCCGCATTTTACCATGCCGGAATTGCGGGATTCCACCTGTTCTTCTCCGGATTGTTATCGGGATATGTGGTGAATAAACATATCTACCAACAAGTTTCCCTTCGCTTTCAGAAACATCCGGTGCTTATTTCTTTTATCGCTAAAGAACGCCTGGAAAAAATGGCTGCCTGGTACGATAAGCACCTGGGAGGATTGACCAGCAATTTTTGGCTGGGGGTATTCCTGGGCTGTACCGGGACAGTTGGCTATATTTTTGGACTTGACTGGGATATCCGCCACATCACCTTTGCCTCCGGAAATCTTGCTCTTGGAATGGTAGGAAGGGGATTTGAGATCAGTATTTATGAGGTATTGATCTCAGTATTCTGTATAGGCGGGATCGGTTTTTTTAATTTTTGGGTGAGTTTTCTGCTCTCCATGTTCGTGGCCATGCGCGCAAGGGAGATATCCCTGTTCCAGGTCTTTAAGATCAGCGGGGCCATATTTCAACGTTTTAAAGATTCTCCTGCCGAATTTTTCTTTCCGCCACGTTCGGGGATAAACCCTGAAACCACAACCAGTAATGGCAATTCTTAACTCTTGTTTACCAGGATCAGGGTATTGGGAATATCGGTTAACCAGTCGCTTTTTGTCTCAACCAGCACCTTCCAGTGTTCGGCACTCAGGATCATCAGGTCGGTTTGTTGCAACAATTCCCGATCGATATTTTTGTCTGTGAGCAGGTCGAATTTCCGTGGATTTTTGGCCATCGTTTCCGCAAGTAATTCCATGCGTTCGGCTGATCCATCTGTTCCAACCTGTTCATCCAGCACCAGGATCTGGGCCCCAACATTGTCAACCAGTTTTTGTGCAAAGTTTATCAGGAAAGTGTCTCCTTCATCCAATAAAGGCAAAAAAACCCTTTTAATCTCTTTTAATCCTTTGTCAATAAATATCCCCACCGTCACCTGGCTTTTGCTGAGGATCAGGGTGGTGCTGTCGTCGAAAGGTGAATTTTCGAAAAGTTTAGCCCTCCCGGTTACCTGGTTGATCAGCTTTTCAGGATTGATGATCCGGGTTGTAAATCCAAAAATTTTGCCCAGTAAACTGCCTTCGAAGATAGACTGTCCAAATCCGATCAGGAGGAGGTCGTATTCTCCTTTGTTGGCGAATTCTGCGGTATCCGTTTCAATGTCGCCCGAGACCCTGAAATGGGTACCGATCTTTTGGTTCAGTATGGCAGATTCAAGAATGATAGGCGCAAAACTGTCTTTTTCATAAGCTTCGGCGTTATAATGACGCAGATCCCCGCTGGGAGAGAGATGCAAGGCCATTACGGTAGCGTTTTCACTACTTTTTTTTACAAAACTATTCGCAAGACGCAATAAGGCACGGCTGGTTTGCGGGTGATTAAATGCCAGCAGGATCTTATAATGGCTTTTCTGACCGGGTAAAAAAGAAAATGTTTTTTCTTTATAGGCCCAATTAATCATGTCGAGGGCCGGTCCGGTCATAAAGGTTGTTAACAGGGCCATGATCACGAGCATGGTGAAGATTTCAGGGGTCAATACCCCCAGGTCATATCCGATATTGAGGACTACAAGTTCCATAAGCCCCCGGGTATTCATCAGCGCACCGATCGTTAAACTATCCTTCCAGTTTTGTCCAACAAACCGCGCAGCCAGAGCACTTCCAAGAAATTTACCGGCCACCGCAACAAGTACGATCACCAGGGTAAGCTTCCACAATTCAGGGTCATTTAACAAGCCGATCTCGGTGCGAAGACCGGTAAACACAAAAAAGAGCGGGAGGAGCAATACCAGGGCAATATCTTCCACTTTTTCAATAAAGATATTCCTGAATTTAATATTGGCCGGCATAATGGTTCCGGCCATGAATGCGCCGAAAAGGGCGTGAATGCCAATTACTTCCGTTGAGTAGGCGGAAAGGATCAGGGTGAGAAAAAAGATGGCAACAATGGGTTTGCTCAGTTTTTCTTTCCCGGCGTTAAGATCGCCTATCCGGTTTAAAAAGGGCCTGACCACTTTTAACATGGCTATAACATAAAGCGCAGCCAATGCGATCACATAGAGAGAACTCACCAGGGACCCGGCTTTAACAACGGCGATAACCGCCGCAAGCAGGCACCAGGCAGTTATGTCGTCGGCCGCCGCGCAGGTTATGGCCATGGTACCGAGGCGGGTTTTATGGATGCCCCGTTCCTGGACGATCCGGGCTAAAACCGGGAAGGCCGTTATGCTCATGGCAATGCCGATAAACAAGGCAAAGGCCACAAAGCGGACCCCTTCCGGGGCGAAGGATTCGTAAAGGAAGTAGGAAAGGCCAACACCCAAAGCAAAAGGAAATACAATGCTGGCGTGACTCACCACCACAGCATCGTTGGCCCGGTTCTTTAATGCGTTTAGATCCAATTCCATCCCGATCACAAACATGAAAAGGATCAGTCCGATCTGACTCAAAAACTGCAGATTACCCAGGGATTCGGCAGGAAACAGAGCGGTAGAAAATTCAGGAAAATAAGCGCCGAGCAGGGTAGGGCCCAATACGATCCCGGCAATAATTTCTCCGATCACACTGGGTTGTCCGATCTTTTTACAGGCCCAGCCAAAAATGCGGGCGACCAGAATGATGATCACGATCTGAGCCAGCAACAGGGCTAAGGGATGATCCAGGTTATGTTTCAGGAATTCAATAAATTGCTGCCATTCGCTATTTGAAGACTCAGGAATAGTAACCGTATTTTCATCCTCAAGTTTGGCTCCCGTTTGGATGATCCAATACATCAATGCAGAGAACCCTCCTATAGTAAGGATATAAAAGGAGCTATTCTTTAGTTGCCGCAATGGGAGTGAATAATTTTGATTCGAATTAAGGCAATTTAAGGATAATAAATTTTCAGGTCATGAAACTTTTTGGCATCATGCAAACACTATACCTTTAGACAAGCGGTAAATCCTAATTTGACGACTGAAGTAAAAGAAGAATTCCTGAACCACTACCGAAACTGCCATGAGTCCCTCGAACGTTTTTGCAGGGTCTTGTGCCGGGATCGGGAGGCGGCGCGCGAGCTGGTTCAGGAAACTTTGCTTCAGGCTTTAACAGGTTTCGACCGCTTGCGTGAAAAGGAGAAATTTCTTTCC
>JAKFCJ010000079.1:0-17263 GCA_036676705.1 Bacteroidota bacterium | reverse complement strand
TAGTTTTCAGTGTTCAGTTTTCAGTGTTCAGCATCTAACATTCAACCTTCAACTAGCGCAGTGTTCAACTAGCGGAGCGTTCAACCCCCTTACCGGACCAAGCGGATGCCGCTGAACTGGGCCTGCCTGACCGGAAGCAGATGATTCCGGTAGCTGGGGCGCCAGTGGCCTTCGGGGGTGGCCAGGGATCCTCCGCGAAGGACCATACGGCCGTTTTTCATTTTCCCGGTAAATTCTCCAAGGGGTCCGGGTTGTGAACGATACCCGGGATAAGGCAAATAGGCGCTGTTTGTCCATTCCCAAACCGGACTGTACATCCAGTCGGGTTTGACCTGGAAAGCGGCCTCCCACTCGGCTTCGGTGGGTAAACGTGCTCCTTTCCAACGGGCAAAGGCTTCGGCTTCAAAATAATTCACATGCATCAAAGGGCCATCCGGCTCTACCTGCATCATGCCTTCCAGGGTATAATATTGCCAGGATCCATCGATCTTTTCCCAATAAAGGGGACCTGCAGGATTATTTCGCATTACCCATTCCCATCCTTCCATGAGCCACAGGTTTGGGTCAGCGTATGCTCCGGCCTCGATAAATTCCAGGTATTCCTTATTTGTTATTGCCCGGTCAGCGATCTCAAAGGCTGCCAAAAATACCTTATGCGCCCCTTTTTCGTTGTCGAATGCAAATCCCTCCGGTTCATGACCGATGGTATAGAGTCCTTCGGGAATTTCGTTCCATCCCAGGGCCTGCTCTGTCAGCCAGCCGGTATCCGGAGCGTCTTTATCGATATATTTTGGTCTCAGGAACTGTTGGCCGAGAATAAATTTGATATCGGCCAGCAACAATTCCTGGTGTTGTTCTTCGAGATGAACGCCCAATTCAATGCGCTTCATGATATCCGGAAGCGCTTTGTTTTCATTGAGCTGTTTCCAAAACAAAGCAAGGGCTTCGCTGACATGTTGCCGGTATTGAAAGATATCTTTTACTGTCGGGCGGGAATAAAGTCCGCTATGGGCGTCAAAACGCTCAAAGAGGGCAGAAAAAACCGGGTTGTATTCCTGGTATTCGGGCACATAGGGTTTGAGCACAAAATTTTCAAAAAACCAGCTGGTATGGGCCAAATGCCATTTCGGGGTCATGACCTCTGCAGCAGGCTGGACGACGAAGTCTTCCGTTTCCAATGGTTTTACCAGGACTTCCGTCCAGGCCCGGGTTTTTAAAAAATGCTTCAACAACATGGGTGATCCCTTTATTTTAAGCTATTCGGCTGCCACATTGTTCTGAATGTATTCCGTGATCTTGCGCATCAAATGTACCCTGTCCGTTCCCAGGACATTATGGGGGTGCTCCGGGTATACAAAATAATCGATCAATACCTTTTTATTGATGGACTCCCTGACGTACAGTAAACTGTGCTGCCACAGGACCACATCGTCCGATGTACCATGGATGATCAAAAGTTTTCCATCCAGGTTTTCCACATAGTTCAGGAGGTTGGCTTTCTTGTAACCTTCCGGGTTTTCAGATGGCTTATCCATATAACGCTCGGTATACATGACCTCATACATGGACCAATCGATAACGGGTCCTCCGGCCACACCAACACGGAATGTTCCCGGAGAGCGGGTCATGAGGGAGGTGGTGAGAAAACCACCAAAACTCCATCCATGCACAGCCATGCGGTTTCCATCCACAAAACTTTGCTCCTTCAGCCATTTTGCGCCAACCAACTGGTCTTCCATTTCCAGGGTACCCAGGTTTTTGAAGGTGGCATTTTCAAAGGCAAGTCCACGGTTGGAAGAACCTCGTCCGTCCAGGCTGAATACCACATAGCCTTGTTGGGCCATATAGTGCATCCATAAATTGGCAGCAGAAAGCCAGGAATTGCGAATGAGCTGCAAATGCGGACCTCCATACGTATAGACGACCACCGGATATTTTTTGGCCGGGTCAAAATGGGTTGGTTTGATCATGCGGCAATACAGGTCTGTTCCATCCGAAGCTTTCAGGGTAAAGACCGATGTTTCTCCTAGTTCGTAGTCCTTCAAAGGATTTGCCGCTTTATGGATGATCGTTTTCGCACCGTCTTTAAGGGAAATCCGCTGTGCTATATAGGGTGTGCTGGCGTTACTGTATGAATCAAGTACATAAGCCCCGTCTTCGCTCACCCGGCAGGTATGGACGCCACTTTCGGAGCTAAGCTCGGTGACTGTTCCGCTTTTCAGGTCCACCTGATAGAGGTTGTTGTTGAGTGGACTTTGTTTGGTAGCCATAAAAAAGAGGTATTTTCCTTTTTTGTCTTTACCCAGCAGGCTGGTCACCAGCCAATTCCCGTTGGTGAGTTGTTTCAGGAGGATCCCGTCTTTGGTATAGTGGTATAGATGGTTAAAGCCATCCCGTTCGCTCTGCCAGATAAAGGAATTATCATCCACCCAAAACATGGGGTTTTCCGGTTCCACATATTTCTCGTGTTTTTCTTCGAAGAGGGTGAACATAAAATCGCCACTTTCCGCATCGTATTTATTGAGCCACATATGATCCTGATCCCTGTTAACCACGGCGATATAGAGGAATTTTCCGGATGGGTCCCAGGAGATATTGGTCAGGTATTGTTCAGCCGGACCTTCCGTCTTTATTTTAACAGATCTGTTCGTTTTTGAATCATACGCCCAAACCGTCACCTGATGCGAAGCGGCACCGGCAAAGGGATAACGCACAAAATTTCCCTGGGCGGGCATTTTATCGATATCATAAATGGGGTATTGCGTAACCATCGACTCATCCATACGGTAATAGGCCAGGCGCCTGCCCTCTTCCGACCAGAACAGGCCGCCATTGATCCCAAATTCATTGCGGTGTACAATGGTTCCGTTTACTATACCTTCAACTGAATCAAAGGTTACCTGTATTGCACTTGCTCCTACGTATTTAACAAACACATTTTGCCCTACAGTATAGGCAATATGTCCTGTTTGAGTATGGACCAGCTGGTTTTCCATGTTTCCTTCCAAACCATGCTCGGCAATCAGTTGGTCTCCTTTAATATCATAAAGAAAAACAACCTCTCCGGACTGAAAGCGGAACATGCGCTCGTTTTTCCAGTTTTGTATCCATGGAACGCCTTTAAGGTCATCCAGAGGAGGCTGGGTCGGACGATGCATGCCATTGTATTGTTTTAAGGCAAAGTTGATGCGCGCCAGGTTAAGGGTATCGGCACTGCGCTTGTCAACATCATAAAATACAATGCAGGTAGTATCGTTTTGTTTGGCATAATGGTAATGGGTATGGGTACCCGGGATCCAACTCAGTCCGCTGAGGGTTTTAGGCGCCAGAATTGCTCCTTTACCCATGGTAACAGCTTCTTCAATGCTGAATACTTTTTGGGCAGCCGCTGGTGAATGGAATAAGCAAAAGGCAACAATAAGGCTGAGGTTGAACGCTGCGCTGGTTGAACGCTTCGCTAGTTGAAGGTTGAAGAGGTTGAGTCGTTTTTTCATTCAGGGGGAAAATTATTCTTTTTCAAGGATTTCGTATAGATCATTTCTGCGGTTTCTCCAGTTTTGAACGGTTCCTGATTTACGGGTACGTTCCAGGGAAGCCAGGTCAAGGTCAGCAATAACGACTGTTTCCAGGTTCGGACTGCATTCTCCGGCAATGGCATCGGGAGGAAAGGCAAAGTCGGCCGGGGTATAGATACCGGACTGGGCATAGTTGATGTCCATATTTTCGACCGAAGGGATATTCCCAATGGTTCCGGCTGTTGCTACGTACATTTGGTTTTCGATGGCCCTGGCCTGGGCGCAGAGTTTAACACGAAGGTATCCATGGCGTTCATCGGTACAAAAGGGCACGAAGATGATATGTGCCCCTTTGGCATTTTGAATACGCGCAATTTCGGGGAACTCAATATCATAACAAATATTGATGGCTACTTTGCCGCAATCCGTATTAAAGACTTTGATCTCATTCCCGGCTTTTACTCCCCACCATTTGGACTCGTTTGGGGTGATATGGACCTTGTATTGTTTTTCAAAAGTCCCGTCGCGCTTAAATAAAAAGGCAACGTTATAAAGATTTCCTCCTTCAACGGTAAGGTGGGTACCGCCGACGATATTGATATTGTATTCAACAGACAGACGTGAAAAGAGGTTGATATAATCATCCGTGAAATTGTCCAGCTCCCGGATGCTGTCTTCCACGCTTTTGTCGTGGGCATCCATAAAGGAAAGCAGCTGGGTGGTAAAAAGTTCGGGGAAAAGGGCAAAATCTGATTTGTAGTTCGAGGCCACATCGGTGAAGTACTCACATTGGGTGGCAAAATCTTCGAAGCTCGTGATCTTGCGCATCTCATACTGAATGCAACAAACCCTCACTTTTTTGGTAATGATCTGGCGTCCGGGTGTTTCAGGTACATAATCCAGGTTCGCCCATTCCATCAGCACGCCATACCCTTCTGATTCCTGATCATTGGGCAGGTAGTCTTTGATGATCTTGCGGATATAAAATCCCTGGGAGATCTGGAAAGTGAGTACCGAATCCTTAATTTTTTTGTCGACCACCCGTTTTACATAGGCTCTAACCCCAAGTTCATCCGAATAGATATGGTAATTTGGCAAACGTCCTCCAATGAGTATCTGTTTGAGGTTCATTACTTCGCACAATTCACGGCGCATTTCATACAAACGCCGACCGATCTTTAGTCCCTGGTACTCCGGATGCACCATGACCTCGATCCCGTAAAGGGTGTCTCCTTCCGGGTCGTGGTTGGTAATAAATCCGTTGTCGGCTATTTCCGACCAGGTATGGTTATCATCGTATTCTTCCATGTCCACGATAAGACTGGTAGCCGAGCCCACTATTTCTCCCTCGTATTCAATGATCTGCATACCCTCGGGGAATACTTTGTATTGGCTCTCCAGCATATGCATGGTCCAGGGATCCTGTTCCGGAAAACACTTTTTGGAAAGTTTAATTATTTCACCAAAATCCTCCGGTATGGCGGTTCTTTGGATGATCGTTGGTTTTCTACTGCTTCTAATGGCCATGTTTTGTTGCCTCCCTCGTTGGAATGTCACAAATTTGCCCCAAATAAACTGCCCATGCAAAAAATGAGAGAGACTATTGAAGCCGCCTGGTCAAATAGGGAATTAGTGAAGGATAGCGCCACTTTGCAGACGATAGAAGACGTGATCGAGCTGCTCGACAAGGGAAAATTGCGCACCGCCGAGCCTGTTGAAGGCGGCTGGCAGGTGAACGAATGGGTCAAAAAAGCCGTGATTTTGTACTTTCCTACCCGGAAAATGGAGACCCTGCATGCCGGTCCGATGGAGTTTCATGATAAGATGAAATTAAAAAGCAATTATGCCGGATTGGGCATACGGGTAGTACCGCATGCTGTAGCCCGTTATGGTTCGTTTATTTCCCCCGGAGTGATCCTGATGCCGAGTTATGTGAATATTGGCGCTTATGTCGACAGCGGTACCATGGTCGATACCTGGGCTACGGTTGGCTCCTGTGCGCAGATAGGAAAAAATGTACACCTGAGTGGTGGCGTGGGAATAGGCGGCGTCCTAGAGCCGGTACAAGCTGCTCCGGTGATCATAGAAGACGATTGTTTTATCGGCTCACGTTGTATCGTGGTGGAAGGTGTCCGTGTTGGGAAAGAAGCCGTTTTAGGCGCCGGAGTAACCCTCACCCAAAGCACGAAGATCATTGATGTAACCGGATCAACTCCGGTCGAAACCAAAGGATATGTGCCCGAAAGGTCCGTGGTCATTCCCGGTTCATATACCAAATCTTTTCCGGCCGGAGATTTTCAGGTACCTTGTGCCCTGATCATTGGTAAGAGGAAAGCGAGTACCGACCTGAAAACTTCATTGAATGATGCGTTGAGGGAGCATAATGTGGCAGTCTAGCTGTAGGCTATAGGCTGTAAGCTTTAGGCTTGAGGCGATCAGTGTTGATTAATGACTTAAATATTGTTGTTTGATGAAGGTTTCTCTTTTTATTACACACCATTATAACTAACCAAAACATGCTTACAGCCTATAGCTTATAGCCTATAGCTTACAGCCACATGAGCCACTTCCTCGTCATACAAACCGCATTTTTAGGCGATGCCATTCTCGGAACGGCGGTGCTGGAAGAATTGCATACCCAGTACCCCAATGCCCAGATCGATTATCTGGTAAGGAAGGGGCATGAAAGTCTATTTTTAGGGCATCCTTTTATCCGCCACCTGTTGGTCTGGGATAAAAAAAACGGGAAATATAAAAACCTCTTCCATTTACTCCGGCAGATCCGGCGGCAGCGTTATGATAAGGTCATTACCCTTCAACGCTTTGCTTCGACCGGCTTTTTAACGGGATTTTCAGGTGCCAAAGAAAGGATAGGATTTAATAAAAATCCGCTTTCTTTTTTATTTACCAAAAGGGTCCCGCATACCTACACGCAACATGAGGTTTTGCGGAATAATGCTTTGGTAAAGCCGGAAAATAAGGATGGTAAAAATGGGGCAACCGGGGATCCCCATCCGAAATTATACCCGCAGCAGGTGCATTTCGACCGGGTAAGACCGTATCAACACGAGCCCTACATTACTATTGCCCCGGCCTCGGTCTGGTTCACCAAACAATTGCCCAAACAGAAGTGGGTTGAGTTTTTGAACAAGGTCGCCGAACCGATGGTGGTGGCCATCATTGGCGGAGCGAACGACAAAACCCTGGCCGTGGAAATAATGAATGAAACCCATAACAGCCGGGTGCAGTTTTATAACCTCTGCGGGGAACTGGCTTTGCTGGAAACTGCTGCCCTGATGAAGGGCGCAATGCTGAATTATACCAACGACAGTGGTCCCATGCATATTGCTTCGGCCATGAACGCTCCTACCCGGGCAATATTCTGTTCAACGGTGGAAGAATTCGGTTTCGGTCCCCTGAGCGATGACAGCAAGGTAATCCAAACTTCACTAAATTTGGATTGCCGGCCTTGTGGTTTGCATGGATATAAGGCTTGTCCGAAGGGGCATTTTAAGTGTGCGTTGAGTATTGACCTGGAGCCGGATTTTGATTGAGGTTAAGGTTGAGGTTAAGGTTAAGGGGATTTGATAACTGTTAAAAAAATCTGCTACCTTTAATGAGCATTTTATAAAGACCCTTTTTCTTTTAGGGTAGCCAGAAAAACAAACAAATAATTCCATGATGAAAACACGTTTATTGCTCTTCGGCGTATGCCTGATATTAATTTCCTGGACGGGGGTTAAGGAGCGTGGAAACAGTCTGACGGAAATGAAACTCAAGGGTGATGTGCGATCCTTGACAGAAGTAACGAAGAAAACGCTCGAAAAAAAGGAAAAGAAAGACAGTGTGCGGTATGTCTTCAACGAAGCAGGCAACCTGATGGATCAAAGTAGCTTTGACCAGCATGGAAGCCTCAACCAAAAGTCTGTCTACACATATAACCCGAATGGTACCTTGCTCGAAGCAGCCTGGTACAATGCAGATGGCAGCCTTAATTTCAGGATCGCCCCCCTTTACGATACCCTGGGGAGAAAGTCAGGTCAACATGTCTTTGATGAGCAGGGAAAATTAGAGGAAAAATTGATTTTCAACTATGATGCCGATGGAAACCGGATCGGAGAGGATAAATACAGTCCGGCCGGCAGCCTTCGCTTCTCGTCTGTCTATATTCATGACGATAAGGGCAGGATCATCGAAGAAAAACGCTCAAATGCTTTCGGGATACCGGAATGGTCCTATTTCTGGGTGTATGATAATATGGGAAATGTGGTTGAAACCAGGTGGAACGAGGCAGACGGAACGCCGAAAGGGAGTGATACCTATGCCTACGATGATCACGGGAATTTGATATTGAGAAATTCCTATAACCCGGATAAAAGTCTGGAGTATACCCTTTCCTACACCTACGAATACGATAAAACATTCAACTGGGTGAAAAAGACGGAGTTTAAAGACGGGACGCCGGTATCTGTTACGGTCCGGGAAATCGTCTATTACGAATAAGGGCGAGCAGGTTTCCTCCCCCCGACCCCCCTCCAAAGGGGGAGAAATCCGTGTCCACTTATACTCATACATACAGCCTGGGCGAATCACCCATACTGAAAACTGAACACTGAACACTGAAAACTTTTTTAATAATCCAGTTCTAAACCCAATTTCCTCATAAAATCAGGCAGCTGCGGATTCTCCTGCACCAAATGGTTCAGGCGTTCTTCTAATGTATAAGGGGCCGAATTTTCTGTTTTTGCTTTTCCCACTTCAACGTGTACACCGGTAACCTCCGTTTCGAGGCGGCTGTTCAGGTAAGCGATGAGTTCGGGTTTAACTTCCACGATATAATCCGCCACATGTTTGGAGGCTACCACTGCCCGGATCTGTTTGTTATCCAAGGAGATATCCGCCTGGCGCATGCCGGTGGCCAGGCTCATCTTTTTTTGTTTTTCCATCCCATCGGCGAATTCCAGCCAAATGGAGGACGCTTTTTCGACACTCAGCGGCACCCGCGCAGTTCCCTGGGTGTCGGGTGCACTTACGGCATTCGGGTTTGTGTCGGGTTTCCTGGCTTCTGGTTTGGTTACTCCGGGAGTAAAGCTCAGGTTGATATTGGGTATGGATGATTTAGGAGACTCCGGAACCTTTTTTACAGGCTTTTCCTCCTCAATTTGAACGACAGGCTCGGCTTTTGGGGCTTCATTAACGGGTTCCGAAGGCTTATCCTTGCTTAATGGAGTTTTTTTTTCCTCGCTGGCTGGTGGAAGTGGAATCTGGGACAGGTTTAATGCCCTGTTCAGATTGGCCAGTTTCAGCAGGGCCAGTTCAACATGCAGGCGTGGATTACGGGCTGCCTTGTAAGAAGCATCGTAGGTGCTTGCAATTTGTAAGGCATTAAAAAGGAAGGAAGTACTTATTTTTTTGCTCTGTTCAGCATAACGAATGGCCGCCGATTCAGCCACCTCAAGCAGGCTGCGGGTCTTTTCGTCTTTACAAACGAGGAGATTACGGATATGATCACATAAACCGCCCAGGAACAAATGGGGATCAAAACCTTTTTTCACCACTTCATCCATCAATAAAAGCAAGTTGGCCGTATCCTCATCCATCACCAGGTCCATCGTGCGGAAGAAGTAGTCGTAGTCGAGGATATTGAGGTTTTGAATGACGGAATCATAGGTCAGCTTAGAGCCGGAATAGCTCACCATCTGGTCAAAAATGGAAAGGGCATCCCGCAGGGCGCCATCGGCTTTTTCTGCGATGATATGCAGGGCATCCGGCTCGGTATTTACCGACTCCTTTGCAGCAATACCCTGCAGGTGATTGACCATGGCCGCGATACTGATGCGGTTAAAGTCGAAGATCTGGCAGCGGCTTAGTATAGTTGGCAAGATCTTATGCCTTTCGGTGGTTGCCAGGATAAAAATGGCGTAGGATGGTGGCTCTTCCAGGGTTTTCAGGAATGCGTTAAAGGCCGCATTCGACAGCATATGCACCTCATCAATGATATAGATCTTGTATTTTGCTCCCTGTGGTGCATAACGTACCTGGTCCACCAGGGCGCGGATATCCTCTACCGAGTTATTGGAAGCGGCATCGAGTTCGTAAATATTAAAAGAACCGTTTTTATTGAATGAAACACAGGATTCGCATTCGTTACACGGCTCAATATTTTCTTTCAGGTTGGAACAGTTGATCGTTTTTGCCAGGATACGTGCACAGGTGGTCTTCCCCACCCCTCTCGGCCCGCAGAATAAAAAAGCCTGGGCAAGGTGGTTATTGCGTATGGCATTTTTCAGGGTCTGGGTAATATGATCTTGTCCCACCACACTTTCAAAGGTGCCTGGACGGTACTTTCTGGCCGAAACGATGAATTGTTCCATAATTCTTGAGGGTTCAAATATATTATTTGGGGATGGATTTGACTAAGATGTGGAGAAGTTCGGGAGCGGGGAGCGGGCCTGCGGCCAGAGCGGAGGAGCGAGGGAGCGAAACGGATACACCTTCGCTCCCTCGCTCTTCTGCGAAGCAGACCGCTCCCCCGCTCCTGGTGTCTGCCGATACACTTGGTTTTTTCGATCCCCTTCGTTATATTTGCAGCCCTTTTAAGGAAAATTAAGATTTATGGAAATGAAAAACTATGAATCTGTGATCGTATTAACACCCGTACTTTCTGATGAGCAGTTGAAAGAAACTACTAAAAAATTCAGAGAGTTGATCGCAGAGCACGGTGGAGAAATCATCCACGAGGACAATTGGGGGCTTACCAAGCTCGCCTACCCTATCCAGAAGAAATCAACTGGATTTTACCACATTTTCGAATACAAAGCGCCGGGAACCATGGTTGCGAATTTCGAATTGGCTTTAAAACGCGACGAGCGTATCATGCGTTTTTTGACGGTATCTCTTGACAAACATGGCATGATTTACAACACCCGGAAAAGAAACGGTGAATTCAGGTCTAACAAAACCGCAGTTGCAGCTACACCAGCCGGAACCAAGGTTACAATTGTAGAGGAGGAACTCAATGACTAAACGTACAAAAAGAGGAAATTTCCTTTTTAACACCACCCCAACGGGTTCAACACTGAAAAAATACTGCCGTTTCAAGAAAAACGGGATCAAGTATATCGACTACAAAGACCCTGAATTTCTATTGAAGTTTTTGAACGAACAAGGAAAATTACTTCCACGTCGTATCACCGGAACTTCTTTGAAATACCAGCGTAAAGTAGCCCAGGCTGTTAAAAGAGGGCGTCATATCGCCATTCTGCCTTACGTAGCTGACTCATTAAAATAAGGAGGACGAGACATGAAAGTTATTTTAAAACAAGACGTTAAGTCACTCGGATTTAAAGATGATGTGGTTGCCGTAAAAAACGGTTACGCCAATAACTACCTGATCCCGCAGGGAATGGCCGCAGTGGCCAACCCGAGCAATGTGAAGGTATTGGAAGAAAACCTCCGCCAGGCGGCTTTCAAACAAGAAAAAATAAAACTGGATGCTGACAAAATCGCCGGCAAACTGAATGGTTATACCCTGAAACTTGGCGCGAAAGCCGGTGCAAATGATAAGATCTTCGGATCCATCACTTCCCTGCAGATCTCACAAGCCTTGAAAAATGAAGGTTTTGAAGTAGATCGTCGTAAGATCGTTCTCGACCAGGACATCAAAGTATTGGGAAACTATACTGCCACCATTAACCTGCACCGTGAAGTTTCGGTTAAAGTTAACCTGGAAGTTATTCCTGAATAGGCTGAACATAAATCCATTAAAAAAACCTGATACGCCGCGGCATATCAGGTTTTTTTTTGTTTAATGGATGTTGTTAGTGGGTGATATACACGTACGCAACCACGAGCAACCAGAAGACATAACAAAATGCCAAAATCCGGTTGGCATAACCCGCCAGGGCAATAACCCCTTCGGGTACAAATTCTGCCGGAGGAGCGTCGGGTCCCATGGGTACTCCCGCCTTTTTAAATCCCGACATCATGACGATCATCGCCAGGGCCATGAGCACCAAACTGATCCAGGCGGCGTGTGAGGCACCCAAAATAAGCTGGCTGTGTGCATTCCAGCTTTCCGACTTAACCAGGTTCTGGCCGATCAATAAGGCCGCCACAGGCAGGGTTGGTACACCCAGTCCGAAGGCCAGTCCGTGCAATTTGTGTTTGACATCGAATACACCTCCGAAAATTTCGCCTAAGCCCGAGATCATGAGCAGGACCAATCCGAATAAAGCCCAGCCTGAGGTCACTTCCTTCCATAATACAAGGGAAAGCACCAGGGAACTTGCGCCCCAGAAATAAAAAAACGAGGTGATGAGCCATTTGTGCCTTCCCATGGCATACTCGCTGATCATGCGCCAGCTGGGTTGAAACTCGGGACTCACAAAGTGTAAGATCAATAAGCAGAGCAGGGCGAGAATTCCGCTTACCAGACTGATAAGTGCTAAACTTTCCATTTTTTATCTGTTTTTTATGAAACCATTTGATTGCAAATATATGCAACCGAATGGTTTCTCAAAATAATTTAAAGAAATAATTTATCCGGCTTGATCACGTGGGTCTGCAATTTCCCGGATCTCAACACTCGTGTTGTCTCCCTTGAGAATCGGACAACGCTGAGCAATAGCCCGGGCATCCTCATGATCCATGGCTAATATCAATATGTAACCTGCTAAGGATTTACCCTCCGAAACGTATGGACCTTGTATAAGTCCTTTATCAGATGACAGCACAATACCCTCCCTGGAGAAGTGATTTCCTCCATCCGCCAGTTGCCCGCGATCGGAAATAGATGTCATCCAATCCATCCAATCCTTCATGTAAATTTTCATTTGTTCTTTGGTCGGTCGGGCTTCTTTTGTTGTGATATCCATTCGGAACAACAATGCATATTCTTTCATGTTTTTTAATGCAAGATTAGGGGTCACACCGATGAATGGCATTGACATAGGTCAAAATCGACTCACATCGATTTTACACGACTCAGGGTTTCCTCCCTCATGTCAAGGTAAGACGCTAAGATCCTGTTCGACAGGCGTTGGATCAACATGGGGTTTTCTTTAATGAGTTGATCGTAACGCTGTTTTGCTGTCATTGTTACCAGGCTCTCTATCTTTTTGGTCTGAAAAACATAAGCCATTTCCAAAATTTTCTGATAGAACCTCTGCCATTGTTCCATTTCCTGATTCAGGCGATAGAAGTCAGCATAAGAAATAACCAAAAGTTCGCTGTCCTCAAGTGCGTCGATAAATTCGAAAGAGGGCCTTTGGTCAATAAAACTGCTTAACCCGGTCCCGATAGAACAATCCAGCATAACATACCTGGTCTTTTCCTGACCCTGGCGATTGATGAAATAAGTCCGTATACCCCCGCTTTGCACATAATAAAACTCCCGGCATATTTCTCCCTGATGGAGAAGGAGGCTGTTCTTCCTGACCGTTTTCGGTTTAAAGCATGTGACAATGTTGTCTAATTGGGGTTTGTCAAAGTCCGCCAGACTGAGTAGCACATGTTTAAGGGTTTCGCTCATTTTTATCAGGGGTTTCCTCTCCTTTCAGATTATCCATCATTTTTTTAACATCTTCGGGATCGTCCAGTTCCGGAGTGGCCATTAACCTGGATAAAAACCATATTGTTCCGGTGGATTTCCAAATACGCGTGGCCCAGAGGATACCAACCAGCAATCCCACTGACACCAACACGATGCCGATGACCAGGCGTGTTTCACTGGGGGCTGGGAAATAAACCAGTGCTCCAAGAGCCAGTCCGATCAGAAAGGGAGATAATACGATCCGTATCCAGCCGATTACTTCTGTGAAGTATTCAAAGATCCTTGCCATCCTCTATTCTTTAAATCACTTCCGATACAAAGGCTGGTACAACTGGATATAAAAATCACCAGGGGCTTCCATATAAGTGACCAATCCGTAACCATGGTCTTCTATTTCGCCCTTGAATGTCACACCTTTTGTTTTGAGTTCATGTACAGTCGACCCGATGTCGTCACAGTAAAAGGAAATATCCATGGTCCCCGAGGGTGCTCCCTGACCTGGGTCGGCGGGGTGGCAGCCCATATCCGCTTCAGGGACTTCAAAAATTAACCAGCCTTCGCCAATGTCGGTGGCTTTAAATCCCAGTTTGTCGCGAAGAAAAGTCCTCAGTTCATCTGCCCGGGAACTGTAAAACATGGTATGTACGCCTTTGATCATGGTTCTAAAAATTAGTCTTCCCTTAATGCCTTTTCAATATTTTTATCAGGAATGATCCAGATGACCACGGTAATCAATATAAAGATACCGGACAAAACCGGATAAAAAAAAGCCCCTGCAACGGCCAGAGCATAAAGGAGCAAGGAAAACATCCCCTTTTTCTCCTGTTTTTTTAATGCGCTGATGAGGGCTGTGCCATGGGAATGATGCGCCATGATGACGTTTTGTAAAATGTAAAATGCTATTGCACAGAAAAACAGGTTAAGGGAGTATAAAGCGACAGTGAGTCCTTCAAACTCATTCTCCCCCATCCAAGCGGTGGTAAAAGGGATCAGCGAGAGAAAAAATAAGAGCCCCATATTTCCCCAGATAATTTTTGGGGTAACATGATGAACAGTATGCAACAGATGGTGATGATTTCCCCAATAGATCCCTACAAAAACAAAACTAAATACATAGCTGACAAAGACATGATAGATATCCAACAAGGCCTGTATACTCACTTCATGCGGCACTTTTAATTCCAATACCATGATGGTAATGATGATGGCCAATACGCCATCGCTAAAGGCTTCTAAACGGGATTTGGTCATAGATTTTTAATTAGAATATTTCCATTCTGACTCCACCTAATTCTGTTTCAAATTCTGCAACATCAGTTCGAGGGTTGCAAATTTGCCGCGAGAACTGCGGATTTCCTGAATAGCCCGATTTCGAGCCTGATAGTCCTTATAAAGGATCAACCACCAAATTGGAAGTAGAAGAAATTGCCAAAGTTTTATCTCCGTTCTTTCGTAGTTTACAACTGGAATATTCAACGTGAATTGTACGATCTCTGGCGCCTCGATCTTCTCTTTGATATACCTTACCAATTCATCTGAATACCTTGAAAAGGCTTCAATACCGGCATTTGACGCACCTCCTCCTACTATTTTATCCGCAAGCAACTGGATATCTTTCAATTGACGAATCAAAAGACTTATCGTTTTGTTTTGGTCCATTTCTCCCATTACATAAATGCAACGTAGCATAATTAGCTGTTATAAGCAACATGTGGGTTTGTTCATCCCTAAGCCGAAGCAAAGCAAGGTCCTTGAGGGTTGCTTCCCGGAGAAGTACCCCGCTATTTTCCATCTAACTTATACAAATGTTCGTTTTCCGTTTTAACATCCAGTTTGCTCGCCAAACGGATATATCGTATCCATTCTACTTTAGCGTTTTCTAGCTTAAGAATGAAGGCCAAATTGTCGTATGTGTACACGAGACATTGGTTTTTATAAAACGTTTCTTTTCCAAATTGTTTTATGATGGATATGGAATCCAGTCCGACGAAGGCCATTTCGGGGAGGTCAAAATCATTGTGCCGGGCAGTTAGCTCAATCAACAACTCATTCGGATTGAGATATTTATTTTTAAAACTATCGTTCGGCTGAAAGGTAAGGACGACTAATCCATCGTATTTCATGGAAATATTTTTCTTATTGGTACCGAAATATCCTGCAGCTTGATGCCTCATTTCTCTTCCATTCGAGATCAGGTTTACCGTTTTAGGCTGAAACATAAAAAACCGATAGCCAATACCCGGAAAAGGTGGTTTATAATGATAACTTTTGAACCCCGCGCCACCACTATTTGAACCATTCTTTTTCGATTTAAAGGCATAGAGATCAAAGGGGGTTAGTAGAAAGCTGTCCAACTTTGTCAAGGCATGATTAACAACAAGCGCTTTCTCTGGTATAACAACAGAATCTTTTTTTATACCAAGTTGTATGGCTGTATCCGGTGTAATAATCGAGTCTGGTTTGTCTGGTGCTGATCTGACCTCCTCGCCCGGGCTGTTTTGCTGACAGGAATGAAGAAAAATGACGGCAAACAGGTAGGTGATTACTTTCATGGAAGTAGGTCGCTTATCTTTCAGTCAATTTTTTACTTTTGATCACCCAACTCGTATCCTTCTTCTCCAAATTTTGTCAGCGCTAAATCAGAAGATACGATCCCATTATTAAAGATGATCAACGGTTTTCTATCAGGTTTTTCTTCACTATGATAAAAAGGCTGCAATTCTTCAAGATCGATGCACATTTGAATGACGGTTTGCCTATCCGTGTCATTCTGATTCGAATTCAGAACCCCTGTGCTCAATAGAATTCCAAGGAATACAAGTCGTATCATGTTCGATTTAATTTTACTTATTTCCCGCCTCTGCCGGAAGAAAAATTGCCATTTCAAAACAGTACATCAATACAATGGTCTTTTGATACAGCGTTTTGCTCAAATCAGCTTTGTCTATTTCAGCGTCAAGTGCACCTGCAATAATTGCCGGACTGATATCAGGGATCATTTCCATCATTTCCAAAGTTGCCCCAAAAGCATAATAAGTCGACGCTGTATCAAGCTCATCTTCATGGTCAATAAAGGTATTTGTAAAACAGTCGAGCTGATTTTTCTGTATCACATCTTTATCCGACAGGTGGAGCTTGTCCATTATTGCAAGAACTTCCTTTTTGCTTTTGAAAGGTAGATATGGTCCCGAAGGGCTATGAAAACCATGCAAAATATCCGCGTATTGTTTTGCTTTAGGATCTGCAGTATCCGTCATGTTTGCGGAGGCAAAATAATCTTCAAAAATAAAACTGAGCTCCTTCCAGTCTACATCATTCCTCTCCAACCAGGCGTCAAGGCACTTTTCCGTTTCAATTTCTACTTCGGAATATCCTTCATAGGCATTGTTCGTTTCCGAATGGCAGGAAGTGTATAATACAGCAATGGAAAATAAGACCAGGCTTTTTATCATTCTTTTGGGGTTATGATGTATGAATTACGTGATTACCTTTTGTTTATAAACGGGATCAATCCAGTCAAAGCCAAATTAAGCAATAATAGAGAAAACGGTATGGCTGACGGTTCAAAAACGAATGTCAAGATATAAATAATGATATCCACCGTTAAAATCAACCCTGCTAAACCAAATAAAAATGGTCTAAAAATACTTGGCTGTTTCACTTCGTCTTCATGATAGTCAAGCTCAATTAAGCGCGGATTTTTGTCGCCTAAATGCTCGATCACTTTTGATTGCATCGCAGAGAATTCCCGGCCCTCCTTGCCATAATTTGCACCCACAATATGAATAGATCGATTCGATTTTAACTTGATACTCAATGACGATTGGAGTAAACCCATTTCATTAAAAAAGTAACCGACAATTTGCGGATAGGGGATACTTTCATCGTTAATTTTCAGAAATCGGTTATCACTCAGGTCGATAGTAGTCTTCGTTTTTGAATAACGAAATACAAAATACACGCTAAGGACACAGAGCGGAATAAACAGGGAGAAAAGCTTTTCGTATCCAGTTAATAGTGTCAGACCTATACTCAAAAACATGACACACGGAATAGCCCAAATGCCCAACTGCATCAGTCTTTTAGTGGAAAACGTATTTAAATCAATACGCATGGTTGGTGCCTCGTTATGTGTTTGCGGGGAATGTCTAATTTATTTCGTCGCTTTCGGACTAACGATCCCGAAATTAACGAT
>JAKFCJ010000078.1:0-28991 GCA_036676705.1 Bacteroidota bacterium | reverse complement strand
ATTCAGGATATGAGTCTTAAGCTCAGAGCGAATGCCACAGTTTACCTCGCTTCCGTTCTCAATAACTTATTCAATCAAATTTAATCAACAAACAAGTCTAAAGGAGCCTGCCGAAGGATAGGCTGAACAATTGCCTCAGCCCATCGCTTGCCTATGGTTCGGCAAGCTCACCATGACGGCAAGCTCACCCTCTCACCATCTCCAAGTCTTCTTGTCTATTACTCTGACTTCTTCAAAGCATACGACTTCAACTCTCCGTTCAGGGTAATCTCCAGCGTAAGTCCTTTTTTACTATTGGGAAGATCGGCCAGGGTATAAAGTAAAAATTCGCCTTCTTTTAATTCGAAGCTCAGGTTGCGCACTTTTCTTCCTTTATGGTCACGAAGGACCAGCGTCATGGTTTGCGCCTTGGAGGAATAAAAATGAACGGGGATCTGATCATAATATTCCGGATTAATTTCCTGCAACCATTGGTCATGTGTATAATCGAAATTCGGGTCGCCGCCTAATAAACGGTTGGCTATGAGCATATCAGGAATGCCATATCCGAAGGTATTGTCGGGATGGCTATAACGATCGGCACTTTGTTCGATCGCTTTCAGTATCTCCATATTGGTTTTGGTCGGGTGGGCACTCCATAAAGAAGCGACCATGCCACACATTACCGGAGAGGCAAATGAGGTTCCCTGGCTCGGATAAAATTTTCCTTTCGATGAGGCCACAAAAGTAGCCGTTGCCTGCGCACAAACATTCGGCTTAATACGCCCGTCGGAGGTGGGTCCGAAAGAACTGAAGCTCGAATGTTCACGGTAAATGTCAACGCCACCCACTGTTAAAATACTATCGGCATCAGCCGGAACACCGATATAGCGCCAATCGCCATCGCCTTCATTCCCTGCGGCATTGCATACGATCATCCCAACCCCCGCACAGCGGGTTGCCGCTCGCGAAATAAGGGAGGTACCGTTCAGGGCTTTATAGGAATAGCTCAACGTTTTTTCATCGAAACGGGTATAACCCAGGGAGGAGTTGATCACATCCGCCCCAACGGAATCTGCAAATTCAGCTCCGGCGATCCAGTTTGATTCTTCTATCGGAAATTCAGAGAAATTATCTTCGGTACGGATCAGCCAATACGAGGCTGAAGGGGCTGTTCCGATCATTTGCCCGGGCAGGAGGGAAGCCATGCAGGAAAGCACATTCATCCCATGCATATCGTCTTCGTAAACCAGGGTATCCTTTTTAACAATATCAAAAGTTCCAAGGAGACGTCCTTCTTCACGCATTTTGTCGAAGGCTTCCATTTCGTTCACCTTGTAAAAACCGGCATCTAACACAGCAATGACAATACCCTGGCCTTTATGGCCCAAACTATGAAGGTCATCACCCAGCAACATATCGATCTGTCCATATCCAAATCCGTACTCGCTTTCGTTGTCCGGTTTTTTTGGTGCGCTCATGCTCAGCATAAATTCCATCATGGCATCCGTACTTTTTGGTGGAGTTTCGCTTTCAACCTTCATATACAGCAGGCGGGTGCCTTGTACATAGGGCAGTTTACGAATATCCTTAAGCAGGGAGGTGTCGTTGGTACATTGGATGGTTACGCTGTTAAACCAGCGGGAACTATGCAATACCTGTACACCAAGTTTTTCAATTCCCTCGCGGTAGGCAGGAGTAATGGGCAGGTCCTGATGGGTAACGGCGATGCCATGTTTCTGGCGTCTTTCTATGGCACGTTGCGACAAAAAAGCTTCCGGCTTATCGATGGAATACCCGTTGTTTTCCTTGTCTTTTAACTCAACCCAAAACTTATAAACGGTAGTTTGTCCATATACCGGTGCCAAAACCAGCATCAAAAAGCCTGCAGCAACACTTCTCATCATGATCCGAAAATTTGCCGGAAAGGTAGCGAAAATTATACCTCAAAAGAGGATTCGATCCATCCTCCGCCGATGACATCCTCCCCTTCGTAGAAAACAGCCGACTGTCCGGGAGCTATCGCATTTACCCGCGAATCAAATTGAACTTTCACACGGTCGCCTTCCTGGTGCAGGGTTCCCATGGCGCCGGCGTCTTTGTAACGAATTTTGGCCAGGGCTTCCATCGAATCAGGAATGGCGTCGTATTTCTGAAGGTTAAGTTTCCTCACCCACATGCCATTACGTTCCAGGTCTTCTTTTTTGCCGAGTACCACGGTATTTGTGTCTGGACGAATTTCTGTCACATACATCGGTTCACCCAGCGCGATCTCGAGGCCTTTACGCTGGCCTATGGTATAAAAAGGATATCCTTTATGTTTTCCGAGGAAAGTTCCGTCAGTGGTCACAAAATCCCCACCATCAACGCGCTCTTCGAGTCCTTCTACCCGGTTGCGCAGGAACTGGCGGTAGTCATTATCCGGCACAAAGCAGATCTCATAACTTTCGCTTTTTTTAGCGAGCTCTGAATAGCCCATGTCGATGGCCATTTGTTTGATCTCCGGTTTATGGAATTGGCCCATGGGAAAGAGGGTACGTGCCAGGTTTTTTTGAGCCAGTCCCCAAAGCACATAACTCTGGTCTTTGTTCAGGTCCTTTCCACGAGAGATAAAATAGCGCCTGTTGTCGGGGTTCTGGTTCCTTTTCGCATAATGGCCGGTTGCGATAAACTCACAATCGAGTTTGTCGGCACGTTTGAGCAAGGCCTCCCATTTGATGTGGGTATTGCACAAAACACAGGGGTTTGGCGTCCTTCCGGCCAGGTATTCTTCCACGAAGTTGTCGATCACAAAATCACCAAATTCATCGCGGATATCCAGGATCATGTGATGGATGCCATGCTGAACCGCAATGGCCCGGGCATCGTTGATCGAATCAAGGCTGCAGCATCCGGTTTCCTTACCATTCACCTTCGACGTTTCATAGTCCCAGGTTTTCATCGTAATACCGACCACTTCATAGCCTTGCTCGCGCAGCATAATGGCGGTAACGGTACTGTCTATACCGCCGCTCATGGCTACCAACACTTTACCCATTTTACTCATTGCACTGCAAAGGTACGAAAGTTTAGAATGAATCTAAATAGGTTGAGGTTGAGGTTGAGGTTGAGGTTGAGGTTGAGGGGTTGAACGCTTCGCTAGTTGAGGGTTGGATAAAAAAGCCCTGTTGCGTGAAACACAACAGGGCTTTTAATACGTTAATTCGAGGTAGGCCTTCTCAACCTTAACCTCAACCTCAACCTCACATGTGCGTGATAATGATCGCGGCTACGAGCAGGCTCAGGAAATGATAAACGGTATTGATAAAAAAGAGCTTCCAGGAATTGTTCTCCCAGGCCATGCGGCTGAGGTCACCGGGGAGGTAAAAACCGAGCCAGGTAAAAAAGGCGGCCATACCTGCCATCATCGCTGCTGAATGATCGGCAGCTGCTTCAAGTCCCCAGGTTACCGGATTCCATACGGCAATATTGTGGGCAAAAACATAGGCCATTAAAAAATTTCCGACCACCATGATCGCCATGCCTCTGATCAGTACACCGGATCCGGGTTTTTCGTCAACTTTTAGTCCCAGTTCTTTGGCCCAGAGTTTACCAAACAGGGGGGTGTACCAGATAAAGCCAAGAAAGAAGTTGGCAACAACAGCGACAAGGATCGCCAGATAATTAAGTTCAATGATAGGTTCCATATTGTTTAAATTGGTTTAAAGGTCTAAAAACGAAGCTAATAAGAATTATTTGAAATAAAACAGAAAAGTTATTCTACTATCGACGGACGACTTTTTCGCTTCTTTCTTCCACCTATCTTTGCGGCCTTGCAAAACTACCCCGCACATATTGAAGAAAAACTGGGCTTTGACCAGATCCGGCAAAAGGTGGCCGGGTTCTGCCACGGACCTTTAGGGAAGGAACTTGCCCATAAGGCGGCCTTCAGTTCCCGGCACGAAAAAATTACCCTTTGGCTGGGCCAGGTTAAAGAGTGGCTGTCGCTTTTCCAGGAGGAAGAACATTTTCCTGAAGGCCACTACCTGGATGTAAGCCGCTTTATCCATAAACTTAAAATTGAAGGCTATTACCTCCGTGAAGAGGAGTTTCATGAGATCCGCCTCATGCTACGTACGATCGATGCAGCAACCCGGTTTTTCCTGCAACGTAAGGAGACATGTCCGCTGCTTTTTGATATCCTGAAAGAGGTGAGTCCGCAAAAGGCGCTGATCCAGGAGATCGAAAAAATTATCGATGAAGAGGGCAGGATGCGGAACAATGCCAGCCAGGAATTAAACCAGATCACCTCATCCATCGCCAAATACGAACGCGAACTGCATAAACGCGCCCTGCAGATCTACCGCAAGGCAAAAGAGGAAGGCTGGACGGCCGATACCGAGATCAGCGTGCGCGATGGCAGGTTGGTTATCCCTGTTCTTTCCGAACACAAACGTAAGTTCAAAGGTATTGTTCATGATGAATCAGGCTCCGGACAGATCCTCTATATCGAACCGGCAGAGATCATCGAACTGAATAATGAAATTCGCGAACTGCAACTGGAGAGAAGGAGGGAGGTTGAAAAGATCCTTCGCCTTTTGACGGCAAGGATTGCCCCGCATGAAGCGGAGATCAGCAGCTTCAATAAAAAATTGGGCGTATTGGATTTTATCCGCGCCAAAGCCCTGTTTGCCAGGGATATGGATGGATCGGTACCCGAAGTGAGCACGGAGGCGGGTGTGAGCTGGAACAAGGCTTTCCATCCTCTTTTATACCTCCATCACCGGCAAATAAAACTGCCAACCATTCCGTTGAATATTCAACTTGATGAGGAAAAACGGGTGCTCATCATCTCCGGTCCCAATGCCGGGGGGAAATCGGTGACCCTGAAAACAACGGGACTTCTTCAATACATGGTGCAATGCGGATTTCCCGTACCCGTTGGAGAGAATAGCCGCACCCAGGTGTTTAAGCAGATCTTTATCGATATCGGCGACGAACAATCGCTTGACAATGACCTTTCCACTTATTCTTCTCACCTCAATAACATGCGCCATTTCCTGGAGTTTTCGCGCAAAGGCACGCTCATTTTGATCGATGAGTTCGGAACGGGAACCGACCCACAGTTTGGAGGTCCGATGGCGGAGGCGATCCTGGAGGAGTTAAACAAAAAACACTGTTATGGTGTGATCACCACCCATTACAGCAACCTGAAATTATTGGCCAACCGCACCAAAGGACTGGTAAACGGAGCCATGGCCTATGATGCCGAAAAACTGCAGCCCCTGTACCGACTGGAAATCGGTAAACCCGGATCTTCCTTCGCTTTTGAAGTAGCCGCGAAAATTGGTCTGCCCGAATCCATCATCCAAAAGGCCCGGAACAAGGTCGGCGCCAAACAAAAAAACGTGGATGACCTGCTGGTGAGCCTGGAAAAAGAGCGCCTCGAGGCCCAGGAGCAGTTCGAACTCGCCCAGGCTTCCGAAGCCCATTATGAGCGTTTGAAAAAGGAATACGAAAAGCTCAAAGAAAACCTGGAAGAACGCCGGAAACTGGTCCTTCAACAGGCCCGCGAAGAGGCGCACCAGATATTAAAGAACAGCAACAGCCTGGTGGAAAAAACCATCCGTGAGATACGCGAAACCGCCAAAGACCTCCCTGTAAAAACAACCGCAAGAAAGGAACTGGACACCACCCGGAAGAAGCTGGAGGAGAGCATCAAAAAAGACAAACCCGCCGAGGTATTCGAAAGGCCTGAAGTGGGCGACCAGGTAAAAATTTCCGGACAAAATACGGTTGGTAAATTGCTTGAGGTCTCGAAAAATAAGGCCACCGTTGAGTTTGGTGAGTTGCGTACCCAGGTCGATATCAAAAGGCTGGAAAAAGTGGGCCGGAAAGAGGCCCGCAGCTTATCCCGGACATCTTCCGGCTATGGAGATGAAAATTTAAGGACCGATTTTCATATGGAGATCGATGTGCGTGGCAAAAGGGGAGACGAGGCTGTAAAAGAGGCTGTTTCTTTCATCGACCGGGCCATCGTTTATGGCTTCGAAAAGCTGCGCATCATCCATGGCCGCGGCGATGGGATCCTGAAAAAACTCATTCGAAGGGAGCTCAAGTCTATTCCCGGCATCGAAAAGCTGGAGGATGAGCATATTGACTCTGGTGGGGATGGAGTTACTGTTGTCACATTGAAGTAGTTTTCAGTTTTCAGTTTTCAGTGGGTTACCGTGCCCGCCTAAGCTCAGGCATCTCTTGCTCGCGTATGTGTGAAGCTGGATATAACTTCATGAAAGCAGGATTTTTTAGTTCTGAAGTACAAACTTTAGGTTGTCCTTCGCATAATCCCCCTTCGGAGGGGGCAGGGGGAGGAAGGTTGCTTTATACGAGCAGAACACCCGGCCCTGAAGCACAAAGCTCTGCCATTCCGGTCAATAAGATATGAAATTTGGAACGGGAATGAGAGATTTGTTATGATTCTGAATATAAGGCCTATACAAAAACCTCCAAGTCCTGAATTGACGTCTTCTTACCGGGTTAAATTGTATATTTATGGTGGAAATAAACAAGTTGTTGGCTATTACATCCATGAAACTACTAACAGCCCTTTGCACTCTAATGATCTTCTCAAGCTTCAATATTTCAAAGAAGCAGATGAATTACATTTATATTGAGGACTATCAACGTGTTTTGGAATTCACGGATTCAAAAAGTGAGTTTATGGAAGGCAAGAAAAAGATCGTGCTGAAAATTGAAAGACCTGAACTTGTACATTGTCAGGTTTTTATGGATCATTCATTGATTGAACAAGGAAATTTCGTAGTCACCAATGATGTTTTTAAACAAAGTATAATGGTGCCAATAGACGGATTTGATGATGCATTAATGGATGGCACAATTAACTATCCAATTTTTAAAAAATCAGGTAACTGGATTTGGCCATTAAATGGAACTAATCATTATTATTTTGAGGGAATACAACTTTCCAAAAATCAAATGCTCATTCACCTGGAAAATCTTCAAAGGGATATTTTACTTACCGAAGGAAAAGGTGAAACGGAGTTCGAAAATGGACATTATTCGTTTAGATCGAATGAAAAGTATGATACAATTCAATATTGGAGAATTGAAGGCTTTAATAATTTTCAAACCGGATATTTCTTCAAAACCTCAGGTGTTAAATCGAAAGTGGAAAAGGCAACTATAGTAGTAAATGGCTATGAAATTCAAACGATTGATAGCCTTTTTACAATTCCCATTTACGCATCAAAGTAATAAACTACGTACACCACCGCGCAAGCACAATGCTGCGCTTTCGTTATCTGACTGAACAATATTGCCTAATTTAGAAGTCTATTTTCTGCAAAGCAAAATGATACCTGACAACCTGATCCTAATCAACGGCGGCGCCCACACCGACATTAAAAAAGCATTGCGGCAATGGGTCGATCTGTATTCAAAGGACCTGCAAGAAGGTTTGACATTTCAGCTTTTTAAAAACGGTCGGGGGAGTCATGTAATTCAGGCTGGCGAAGGACTCGACAATGAAAGATTCTTCTATTTAGTCAACTATTTGATGTATCCGGAAGGGATTGAGTATAAGATTGAGATCGAAGGGTATACCATTGGAAAAGATGACAACCAATTGAAGGGTACGGATATATTCGTCTACATCTCACCGACAGACAAGGAATACGATAATGTTTTTGTCGTAACCTCGGAAAATGAAAATTTCAAAGTGGACTTTGGAGGAAAAATCACAGAAACCAGGGAGAAGAGAATTTTCACGAGCCCACCCGAATTAAACCTGACGGATCCTCAATTGGTAACCGTCAGTAGGAAGGAGTTCATCTATAAAGAAGAAAAGATCAGCAAAAAAAGCCTCGAAAATCGGTTCAGGACCATCTTTCTTATCATTGTTGGCCTAACTATACTAGCCGGATTATTAAGTCAAAATTACACCCCATCCTCGTATAATTTTTCGTTTTTCATTGGAGTGGGTATGGGAGTCTGGTTTTTTGGCGACTATAAAATGCTTCAGTCAAACAAGCTTTACCTGTATTCCCTGGGAATTGCGATTGGATATTTACTTTTTAACATCGCACTAATCGGAGAATTCAATAAAGATATTCTTGTATATGGAGCCCTAAATCCAATTACTATCTTGCTCATCCAAAAACCGACAAGGCTGATTTTCAAAGCGCTATTAAAAAGAGAGCCAGTGGTCGACAAACCCCCGCGAACCTTTTGGGACGGAGTTTATATGGTAATCCTATTTTATGGACTCGTTTTTTTACCATTTGTAATTGTGGATGCTTGACAAAATGAACCTAGTCTCCTTTTGTTTTCAAGGCTTGAATACCAGTTTAAATAACAAGTTTATATCCACTGAAAACTGAAATCTGAACACTGAAAACTTTCCTTATCTTTGATAATCATGAAACTAAGACTACTGATCCTCTTCATTATAGTGGCCTTTAATGGGGTCGTCAAAGCACAGATCATCATCCAGTCCACCCACATGCCCAAGGCAAACGATACCTTTCGTTTCGTGACCGGGAATCCGGTGAATTATGTGGGACAGGTAGCCCAGGACGGACCGGGACAGTTTTGGGTTTTTAGTCCTGAATCGCCAAAAGTTACCAGTGTGGTGGAGTATAAAAGCTCTCTGAATACGCCATATGCCTTTTATTTTTTTAATACGGTGGGCTTAAAAGTGGCCGAAAGCATTGGACTCTCTCAGTTTGAACTGGAGGATGTCTATCAATTTTATTCCAATAATTCTTCCTCTTACCGGATAGAAGGAATGGGATTTAAGATCAGTCTGTCACCCCTGCCTTTGGCTGGTAACTACCAGATAGAGGACAAAGTGTATGTTTTTCCATTGGAGTATGGAAACCGAGATAGTAACAGTTTTAAAGTAAATATCTCAATCCCTACGATTGGGTCATATAGTCAATCTGGCTACCGCATTACCAGAGTACTTGGCTATGGGAAGGTGCGTGTGGTTGATGATACACTGGAATGCCTCAAGGTACGTTCGGATATCATAGGAGCAGACACCATCGAGACTTCTTTTGGCAAATTCGGTTTTCCTACCCATCGGGTCGAATACAAATGGCTCACCCGGGAACATCGGATTCCGGTTGTGGAAATTACAGGTACCGAGGTAGCCGGACAATTTGTTCCCAACCAGGCCAAATACCTGGACCTGGCTCCAAAAGGAAATCCGACTTCAGTCCGGGAAGTTGTTCCTGCCTCATCCCTTGTTTATCCGAATCCGGCCCGGGACCGCTTGTTTAAAAGCCAGGATGTTCAGGAGATCCGGGCCTTCGATATGCAGGGAAAAGAAAGGTCCATAAACTGGGCAGACAATACCGGCACCATCGATTGGCCGGCCGGGTTTTACCTGCTTCAGGTCACCAAAACAGACGGCAGCCGCGAAATCCTGCGTTTTGTTGTTCGTGACTAAAGGATAATTCTTTTCCTTTGCGCCGTGCGTGTATTCTTACTCTTTCTGTTTCTGTTTCTGTTTCTCCTTTTTCCCATGACCTCGACTTCCCAGGTGTTGGTAAGTGCCAAACTCGACGGGAAATATGGATTGCTTGATACCAGCGGACACTGGTATTTACCGCCCACCTACGATTCTTTAGGAACCTTTTACCATCAAAGCGTCGGCTATTTTGTGAAGAATAAATGGGGACTGCTTCATGCCTCGGGAAAGGTGATCAGTCCGGCTTTGTGGGACGAGATCAGCTACGAAGAAGAAGGCAAGATCGCGGTATTTGACGGCGACTACTGGGGCTATATCGATCTCCATGGCAAAACCATTATCGAACCCCAGTTTCTTGAGGCCGACGACTTTTACGAAGGCCTGGCCGGGGCAAGCAAGCTGGAAGACAACTGGGGCTTTATTGACAGCACAGGGCGTTGGGTCATAGCCCCGCAATTCACCTTTGTGGCTGAGTTTATTGATGGACAGGCCTATGCAGAAGAGGAAGGAGTAGCCTATTCCATCGATAAAAAAGGAAAAAAACGGGCGATCGAGCGATTAGAAATGGAAAGAAAACGGGTCACAACCGAAAACTATAAAATGGGTATTCAAACCCCTGATGGCAAATGGCTGGTCCCGGCCGAATATGACAATTTAAGCCTGCGTTCGGGAGCAACCTACTTTTTTCTTCTCGATGGAAAATGGGGCCTTCTTGATACCTTCAACACGATACAATTCCCGAATAAACTCGAACAATACCGGCCTTTTTCAGATGGTTTGGCTCCGGTAAAACTCAATGGCAAATGGGGTTTTATCGATCATAAAGGAAACATGGTTATTCCCGCCATATTTGAATCGGCTTTTTCCTTTTCGTATGGACGGGCCGTGGTGCAGTTTAACGGGAAATGGGGAGCCATTGGCCGGGATGGAAATTTTCTTATTCCTCCGCGTTATGAGATGATCACCGGACGTTTCCAAACTGTTCATCCGACTGAACACGCGCCTTACGATGTGGAGTTGGATTAAGAAAAATTAACTAAATTCCGGCCTGGAAATCCCAATATTCAAATCTATCGAATGCAAAAATTGATAAACCATGTTGCCCTTATTTTGGTACTGGTTCTGATCCTGGTTCTGAATTCCTGCGGCAGAGTCGACCGATGTGAGGAAATTGGATTTGACGGAACCCTGAGAACCTGTGTGACTTACCCCAAATTGAAGGTTGACCAAAGCAAAAGTTCCTGGTTCCCCTATGAAGAAAGAGATACCTTGATCATGATCAGCAGCAAAGGAAGCAGAGCCCTTTGGTTTGATGCACTTGGTTGGCGTTTGGATACACACAAGGTACATGTAAATTTAAGAACCCGGGAAACGCCGTGCGGAACAGCTCAGTGTTATGATGACGCCCTTATTGAAACGTATGGGATTTACTTTGTTTCACACTCCTCTCCGATCAGAATTGGATTTCAAGTTATAAAGGATATTGCTTCGTTTTCGAATGATTCAAGTGAGGTAATGAATTTGCGCGATTTGCGAAGGGTGCATCTCGCAAATTCCAGTAGTGTTGGTTTTCCGATAGTCGACAATGCTTCAGACATGCAGAGTCCGTATTTTGCTTTTCAGCACAGAGACTCCCTGGATTTGTTTGGTCGAAGTTTTACAGATGTGATCCAGACGGATTACGTGCATCCGTCCCATGTCCCATGGATAAAACGGTGTTATGTTACCAAATCTTTGGGACTTATTGGTTTTGAGCAGAGCGACGGGGAAATCTGGAGGATCGAGTAGGGGATTGAATGGGAAAGTGTATTTTTGGTAAATGAGGCTACTCCCCGGCTTGACCCTTGTGGGTCTTTTCTCTTTTAGTTCCTGCATGAATGACGGCGGGCCATGCGAAGCGGGCTTTGACCATAAATTATATGGCTGTAAAACCTATCCGGTACTCACCGTGGATACATCAATGAAAGATTGGTTTAAGTTTGATTCAGCAGCTACATTTTGCATGAAAAATGATTCCGGTAGAATTCACTGCTGGGTTGCTCAGGGAGGATGGGAATTCGATACCTTATTACACGATGTTTACCGAAGGGATGATTATCAGCGATGCGGGATCGCAACGTGCCATGATGAAGCCTATTTTCAGTCCTATTCCATTTCCTTTAGTTCTACCGAATCTCCCTTGTCTATTCGGCTAGGTGTGAAAAAGAATTTTACGGAAGAAATATCCGATTCGACTGCTGTCATGAATTTGGGTGATATTCGGACTGTACGAATAAACTACGGACTTCATAGCTATAAGAAAGCTGATTTTCCAGCTGCCGAATCCCTTCAACAATTAGGAAAGACGAATTATGGATTTATAGCGCATTCATCATTAGTCCTGCACGGTATTTCCTTTTCTGATGTATTTGAAATTACTGGTCCTGTTGATAGTCCTACGGAAATCCAGGCATGTTATTTTACAAAAACACAGGGCTTAGTTGGTTTTAAACTTCAAAGCGGAGAGTTATGGCGCCTAGACTGATCGTGTTGCTTGGATTCGTAATTGGTTTTATGGGCTGTCAATCGGACGACGATTTACCGATCATGTACAACCTTGAAGGGGAGTATTCGAACTGGCTAACACAGGAATTTCTTCAGGATTATGTCGCTATTTCGAATTTGAATGAAATTGATGAACATACGCATCGAAGTCGACATACCGAATATATACAAGCGAATGGATCGAGCGGAGTCAATAATCACTATGAAAGCAGATACCACAGTATGTTCAACGGAATTTATCCTGTGGATTTCGGAATAGAGCTAATCCGGTATAAGGAATATACGCAGTTGTCGGTTTCGGCTGATTGCAAAACCAGAAATCTAAACAACTGGAAGGTAGAAAGTTTGCAGTTAAATATGGATCAAAAAACTTACGAATGGAGTAACTACGAATGGAATAAGTTTGACGAGGATACGCTTTCGGTAGTTGAACCCTTTGATAGTGTCTATCAGGTGTTGGAAAATAAAACAATTGGAGGTAAAACTTACCCGAAATTGGTGCAGATAAAATTTAATAAGATCAAAGCTTTTGGTTCCCCACTTTCTGCTTCACTTGTGTTCATTGAACCAAGCTGGGGAGTTGTAGCCTATGAATTAAACGACGGACGCATCTGGACCGTGCAGAAATAGAAGCATCGACACGATTCACTTTTCACTTTTCGTTTTTCACTTTTAACTCTTCCCGCTTCAATCCAAAAAAGACCTGCTTCACTAAACTTAAAAAACGCTTACTAAAAACTTGTTTCACCTTTGTTTCGAATTATAGCGAACAAACATGAAACGAATTTTTCAAGCCGCGCTCCTGCTCAGCATACCCTTTTTATGGATGGCCTGCGGGAAAAAAGCGGAAACGGTGAGTCCCGAATACCGCGACCTTACCGAAGCGGTTTATGCCTCGGGTAACCTCTATCCGGTCAATGAATACCGCCTTTTTGCCAATACGGAAGGAACCTTATTTAAAAGTTTTGTAGAGGCAGGCGACAAGGTCAAAGCCGGTTCAGCCTTGTTCATGATCGACCGGGAAGTAGACCTGAGCCGTTTGAACGCCGCTGCCAACGCCCTCGAGATCAGTGCAAAAAATGGTGGTGAAAATTCCCCGGTGCTTGCCGAACAACGTGCAGCATTGAACTCAGCGAAGGAAAAGTACCAGCAGGATTCACTCAACTATTTACGCTACCAGGAACTCTATAAAAAAGAGGCCGTCAACCTGAAAACGCTGGAGCAGTTTAAACTCGCTTATGAATTGTCGCGCAACGAATACACGGCCCGTCAACAGGCTTACCGCCGCACCCGGGACCAGCTTCGCCTGGAACAAAAAAATGCACAAAGCAATTACGAAACGATCCTGCAATCCTACAACGAACATGCCCCGGTTAGCCGTATCAACGGCATGGTTTACGAAGTGCTTAAAGAAGAGGGAGAAAGTCTAAGATGGGGAGAGTTACTCGCCATTTTAGGGGCTTCCGACAGCATGATCATCCGCCTGCAGGTGGATGAACTCGATATCCGGAAAGTCAAACTGGGCCAGCAGGTCATCATTCGTTTTGATATCGACCAGGATAAGATCTATACAGCGCGCATTACCCGCATCTTTCCCAAACTAAACAAAGCCGACCAGAGTTTTCGGGTCGAAGCTGCCTTTGATGAACAGGGTCCGGCAGGTTTTTACGGGCTCACCCTCGAAGCCAATATCGTGGTGGCTAAAAAAGACCATGTGCTGAGCATTCCCCGCGAACTGTTGTTGCCCGGCGACTCGGTGATCATACTCAAAGACAAAGAGGAGCAAAAAGTGAAGATCCAGGCCGGGGCCATGGACTGGGATTATGTGGAAGTGCTTGGTGGTATTGACGAAAACACCCCTTTAAAGAAACGCTGATGTGGTTTAATCGTATAAATCTCCAGATCGCGCGTACCCACCTCTTTGCCAAAAAGAAACAAACCGCGATCGCCTCCTTAGGGGTAACTTTTGGTATCGCCATGTTTGTACTCATGATCAGTGTAATGACCGGGGTAAACAAACTTCTGGAAGAAACACAGCTTACCAGTACCCCGCATGTGCGGATCTACCGCGATATCGGACATGAACGTCCCAGCCTGCTCAGCGCCTTCAATCCCGGCGAGAGAAGGTGGAACCTCGTCCATCATCAAAAACCCAAGGACGAGCCTTTAAACCTGCGAAACGGACTATTGATCGCACGTTCCCTGGAAGCGAATCCGAATGTACTCGGGGTTTCCCCGCAAGTGAGCAGCCAGGTGTTTTTTAACTACGGTCCGGCCCAGTTAAGCGGTATGCTGGTGGGTGTGGATATGGAAAAAGAAGACCGCCTCTATTCCGTTCGATCCAAAGTGAAAAGCGGAAGCCTGGAAGCGCTCATGGCCTCGAATGATGGGATTTTAATGGGCAAAGGGCTCGCCGACAAAATGCAGGTAAAAGCCGGGGATAAAGTAACGGTAACCACCCCAAAGGGAGAAGTGGTGCTGCTTCGGGTGATCGGTACCTTCCAAATGGGTATAGGCGCCATCGACAACCTGCGTTGTTATACCTCCTTACAAACCGTTCAAAAGATCTTGCAGGAGAACACCCGTTACATTACCGATATCCATGTAAAACTGAACGACCTGAGCCTGGCAACACCGCTCGCAAGAGAATGGCAGGACCGTTTTGCCTACCGTGCCGAAGACTGGGAAACCGCCAACGCTACGATATTGGTGAGCTTCACCATTCGTAACATCATGACCGGGGTGGTGGTGATGACGCTGTTGGTGGTGGCCGGCTTCGGTATTTACAATATCATGAACATGACGGTATACGACAAAATGAAAGATATCGCCATCCTGAAGGCTACCGGATTTCAGGGCAAGGATATCGTAGGGATCTTTATTTCGCAGTCGGCCTTTATCGGATTGATCGGAGCGGCACTCGGGCTCATCATTGGTTATATACTGAGTTGGCTGGTTTCGCAGGCCCCATTCGATGGAGGCGAGTTTTTAAGTATCGATAAGTTCCCGGTAAACATGGACCCGAAATTTTACATATTCGGACTTGTTTTCGGTATTCTTACTACTTTGCTGGCGGGGTATTTCCCTTCCAGGAAGGCATCGAAAATTGATCCCGTGGCTATTTTAAGAGGATGATGATGGAAAAGGTTTTAGTTGCGAAAAACATCAATAAATACTTTATGGAACCCGCCCGGTTTCAGGTATTAAAGGACATAAGTTTTGATGTGAATAAGGGTGAATTCCTGAGTATAGTCGGAAAATCCGGCTGTGGAAAGTCAACTTTGCTGTATTTGTTAAGCACCATGGATACTGACTATGAAGGAAAGATCGAAATGAGAGGCACCCTGCTCACCGGGAAAACGCAGAATGAACTGGCGGCTTTCCGGAATAAAAACCTGGGATTTGTGTTCCAGTTCCATTACCTGCTCCCTGAATTTACAGCTTTGCAAAATGTCATGTTGCCCGGATTGCGTCTCGGAGAATATAGTCCGCGTGAAGTGGAGGAAAGAGCCTATGAAAAACTTAGCTTGCTGGATATGCAGGATTTTGCCCTGAAAAAAAGTTCGAAACTCAGTGGTGGCCAGCAGCAACGTGTGGCCATTGCCCGGGCTTTGATCAACGACCCGGCTATTATCATGGGCGATGAGCCAACCGGGAACCTGGACAATACCAATTCGGGGATCGTTTTTGATATTTTTAAAGATCTGGCGGCAAGCATGGGACAAACCATCATTGCGGTTACCCACGATGCCGATTTCGCTAAACGCAGCGACCGGATCATTGAAATGAGTGATGGTAAAATTGTAAGCGGGTTATGAAAAAATTAAAAGGCAGGGTACTCGCATATTCCATTTTTTTGGTATTGGCCATAAGCGGTTATTTTGGTCGCCTGGTCATGTTCAGGGAGATGAGCCATGAAATGAACCTGCAGTTGATCGTTTATTCGGCGGCTATCTTTATCCTGGTTTGGGAATTTTTTGTGCTCCTGAACCGGCAGATGTCCCGTAAATTCCCCCTGCATGAAGCTCCTATAAAGCGGGTTGCGATCCAACTGGGTTTAAGTTTTTTATTCCTGTCGGGTATTCGGGCCATAGGCATCCATTTTATCGGCGATTATTTCCCCTTTGAATTCAATTGGGCATTCCGGGCTGCAATTTATGTGGTCGATTTCTTTTTTGTGGGCTGCGTGAATGCGATCTTTTTTATTCTTGAATATGTACACAAATGGAAGGAAAGTATTCAGCGTGCCGAAAGGCTGGAACGCGAAAAGACCCAGGTGCAGTTCGATAACCTGAAAAACCAGTTAAACCCGCATTTCCTTTTTAATGCACTGAGTTCGCTCAATAGCCTCATCAAAAATAACCCGGAACTCGCTTCCGACTTTTTGCAGCACATGAGTAAAGTATACCGTTATGTATTGCAACACAAAGAGAAAAATGTGGTGAGTCTGCGTGAAGAACTGGAGTTTGTGCGTGACTACCTTTTCCTTCTGGATACCCGCTTTGGGGAGTCGTTCAACTTTCAGAGCACCATTCCCGAAGAAAAACGCGAAGCCGGGATCGTGCCTGTTACCTTTCAGATCCTTATTGAAAACGCCATCAAACACAATACCCTAAGCGATAAAAAACCTTTGAAACTGGAGGTGTTTATTGAAGATGGGTATCTGATCATGAGCAATACGGTCCAGCGGAAAAACATCGTCCAGGGAAGCAATGGTTTTGGCCTTGAAAATTTAAAAAATCTATACGCCTATCTTAGCGACAGGGAGCTGTCATGGAAAGAAGAAAATGGCGTTTTTCGCATTCAGATCCCTTTGGTTGAACGATGAAAATAGTCATTATAGAAGATGAAAAACTGGTAGCCGCTGAGCTATTGGCCCTGCTCCGGGAATATTTGCCGGAAGCCGAGGTGGAAGCGGTGATCGACAGTGTGGAAGCGGGGAAGGCCTGGTTTGAAAAGCAATCGATGCCGGATCTGATCTTTAGCGATATCCAGTTATCGGACGGATTGAGTTTTGAAATTTTTGATGGACGAAATATACTGGCTCCCATCATTTTTACCACAGCCTACGACGAATTCGCCTTGCGTGCTTTTCGCCTGAACAGCATCGATTATTTGCTGAAACCGATTGGTAAAGCGGAATTGAAACGGGCATTGGATAAGTTCCGCCAGATACACGGAAATGCCAATCCGGAATTTTTACGCCTGCAGTTTGAACAATTGATGCATGATATGCGGCAGGGAAAAAAGTACAAAACCCGGTTCAGCGCTCATTATGGCCAAAGTATCGTTCCGGTTAACAGCGATAAACTGTCGGGATTTTATAAAGATGAACTGATCTTTTTATTGACCCGCACCGGGGAAAAACTGATCAGCGATTACCATACCCTGGATGAACTGGAAGAGTTGCTTGATCCGGCTTCGTTTTACCGCGCTAATCGCCAGTTCATCGTTTTTATTGATGCGGTACAGGGCTTTAAAACCCATTATACCGGCAAATTGTTGCTGCAACTTGAAGGGCATGAAACACTGGAGATTGTAGTTAGCCGGGAAAAAGCAAGTTCCTTTAAAAAATGGTTTGAAGGGAGTGAATAGGCTAGGCTAATTTGCTTTTTCTTATTCTATCTTTGAGAGGAATGAAAGCGAATCCCGGTTTGGCGAATACCGCCTATTTTTTGATCATTACTCTGGCTGCAGGCTATTTTTTGAGTATAGGGAAGGCCATTATCGTCCCGATCATTTTTGCCATTTTTCTCGCATTTTTATTGTACCCGATCTGCCGGAAACTGGAGTCTAAAAAATTCCACCGAATTCTCGCCATTTTAACCACTATGTTTAGTGTGGCCATCCTTCTTTTTGGTATGATCACCCTGTTTACCTTCCTTTTTTCCGGCCTCTTTGCCGATCTGGAAAATTTTAAGGTTAAGATCATGGCCACCCTGCAATCCGCCCTCGAGTGGGTCGCCACTATTCCTTGGTTACAAAAAAGTGTTGAACCCCTGATCAAGGATGGAGGAGCTGGTCTGTTCAATCAGTTCAGCACATCCATTGGCAACATGCTCATTTCTTCTACCGCTTTTATTGGTTACTGTGGTATCGTGGTGATTTACACCTTTTTATTTTTATTGTATCGCTCAGCCTTCAAAAAGTTTATTCTTTCCTGGTTCAAAGGAAGCCGTTATAATGAAATTGAGGCGATGCTATACAAGTTTCAAAAGGTTACCCAAAGTTATTTCGGCGGTATGTTCATTGCCATCATCCTGATCGGTACCATCAACAGCATCGGGTTGTTTTTTATCGGGGTCGATAACGCTATTCTTTTTGGTTTTTTTGCTTCTTTCCTGGCCATCATCCCGTATATCGGCACAAGCATTGGAAGTTTATTGCCCGCTTTGTATGCGCTTTTAAATTATGATCAGACCTGGAAAGCCATCTCCGTACTTGTATTCTTTCAAGGGGTACAGTGGCTGGAAGGGAACTTCATAACCCCTAAAATTGTCGGTCATCAGGTCAGCATCAACCCCCTGGTAGCCATCGTTGCATTGCTGATTGGGGGTGTCTTTTGGGGCATAGCCGGTATGGTGTTGAGTCTGCCCCTCATCGCCCTTACTCGTGTTCTTCTCGATAATTTCGAAGACACGAAGCCCTTTGCACATTTACTGAGTGATAAATTCTCGGAGAAATAAAGTGTTCAGTTTTCAGTGTTCAGTTTTCAGTGGATACGGGACCATATAACATTCAACTTTCAACTAGCGTAGCGTTCAACCACTAAGGTGTAATACTAAAAACTCAACTGAAAACTGAACACTGAAAACTGAAAACTATGCTTTAGCAGTAAGCAGATCCGCCAGTTTTTCCCCGGTCAAGGTGGCCAGCGAAACCCCCATTCCATTGCAGGTAAACCCTACAGCCCTGCGGCTACCTATCTTCTGCACGATGGGCATTTTATTTTCACTGAAACCCATGATGCCGCTCCAGCGCTGATCCACTTCTACTTTCGTTCCCGGTAACACAATTTCTCTCAATACCCGGTCGAGTTCGGCCTGTATTTTCGGGTTATGGTCCATTACCGTAGTCTGCTCCGTCTCAAAATCCAGGTTTCTGCCCCCACCAAGAATGATGCGGTTTTCATGGTTACGGAAATAATAGTAGCCTTCATCAAAATGGAAACAACCCTTCAATGGAAGTCCGCGCATTTCTTTGGTTACTAATACCTGTCCGCGTCCGGGAGTAATTTTAATGGAAGGGTCCATCAGGTTCGCTGAAAGGGCATTGGTGCAGATCCCCACCTGTCCGGCAGTAAAGCGGATCTCTTCATTCATTTGGGCATGATGGACAAATACCTCCACCATGTTCGCGTTTTCCGTCACACGTTTTACCTCTGCACCAGTGATGACGCGAATTCCCAGGGCATTGATCAGGCGCCATAAAGCGGAAATAAGTTTTCCGGAATGCAATTGTCCTTCGAGGGGATTATAAATGAGTTGTTTTACCCCGTTAAAACCAAATTCAGCGATCTTTTTATTCTGGACACTGAAGATATTTTGTTCAAAATACGGAAACAATAACTCATTGAGCATGTTAAGGTCCGCATCAGACACTTCATTTTCATGGTCCATGATCAACTCATGCCCCCCTAATTCTTCGTATTCCATGGCCGAATCGCTGATGCGACTGCGCAATAACTTGAGTCCCTGCACGCGCTGTGAAGCCAGTTTAGCCGCTTCGGATGCACCCTGGATTTTTATATCGGATAACATCTCACAAGCCTTGGCAAAACAGGCAAAACCCGCATTGCGCGTACTTGCACCTGCAGGAAACACGCCCCGTTCAAGCACGCATATCCGCGCCCTGGGTGATTTTTCCTTAACCGATAATGCAGTCGATAAACCTAAGAGCCCACCTCCGATGATGATCACATCCTGAGCGCACAGTGCATCCTTCTCCCAATAACTAAGCATATACGCAAATGTATAAAAGCATTTATGTTAATTGGAAAGGGAATTGAAATTTCCGTGATTTTTTCTTTTGAAGAATACTTTTGAATTATTGGTGATGTTATTTTCTGGAGGTTTTAGAAAATAGGATAATTCGTGTTTTCTATATAGGGAATGGGGTTCAGGGTCCAGGGTTCAGGTTCAGGGTTCTGGATTTTTCAAATCGCTATGGTCTATGGTCCATTGTCTATGGTCTCTTGGTGCCAGGGATTTAGAATTTTATATTGCAGTATGGATCCAATCGAAACGTATATCTCCTCCTTTCCGAAAGAGGTTCAACTTATCCTCACCCGAATTCGTTCTATCATCCATAAAACAGCCCCGGAAGCAGAAGAAAGTATGGCCTACGGCATGCCGGCTTATAAACTACTGGGAAAACCGCTGGTCTATTTTGCCGCTTATCCCCATCATATCGGGTTTTATGCTACCCCCACCGGGCATGAAAAATTCGCTTCCGAACTGGCCAACTACAAACAAGGAAAGGGCTCGGTGCAATTTCCTCTTGACAAAGCAATACCCTACGACCTGATCGAAAGGATCGTCGCTTTCCGGGTTCAGGAAAACACGGAGAAAAAGAAGAAATAAGTCCAGGACGGGTCAACCAATTGAGTGTTTATTGCCTTTTTGAATGCTGATAAGAATCACCTCCTGAGTTGACACAGGTCAGTTCTTAGAAATCCGGCATGACGAACTTCGTATTCTGATTTAAGTCATGAATAGAAGTCCCCAGGTCGACGTTGTCATCCTCAATTATAACGGAAAAAGATTCCTCGATGAATGTATCGGATCCCTGCTCCGGGGAACCTATGCCAATACCAAACTTTATGTGGTGGACAATGCCTCCACCGATAACGATGTCGAATACCTGAAGACACATTATCCCCAGGTGGAGATCATCCAAAACCTCGAAAACAATGGCTACTGTGCGGCCTATAACCTGGCCTTTTCCCATTGCAAGGGGCAATATTTTGTATGCCTGAACAACGACGTGACCGTGGCCCCCGACTGGCTCGAACATATGGTCGAACTGGCTGAAACGGATGAAAGGATCGCCGCTATCCAACCCAAACTCGTTTCCTATTTTGATCCTGAAAAATTTGAATATGCCGGGGCAGCAGGAGGGATGATGGATGTGTATGGATACCCTTTCCTACGCGGACGTTTGTTTTCTGAGATCGAGACCGACACGGGACAGTACGATGATATCACCGAAATTTTCTGGACCTCCGGAGCGGCCATGTTCCTGCGAAAATCGGCGCTGCAGGATACCGGCAACCTTGATGAAACCATCGTGCACCATATGGATGAAATCGACCTCTGCTGGCGTTTGCGTATGGCCGGATACCGCCTGCTGGTGCAACCCCGCTCGGTGATCCGTCATATTGGCGGGGCGACCATTCAAACAAAATCGTACAAAAAAATTTATTGGAACCACCGCAACGCCCTGTACATCATGCTCAAAAATTACGAGCTGCCCCAGGTTTTACGTTTTGTACCGGTTCATATTCTCCTTGACTACATAGCCATTGCCCAGGCGGCGCTCACCTTTCAATGGGTCATGGTCAGGGGGGTATTGGCTGCCCATTGCTGGCTCTTATTTCATCTTCCGCTCATTTCCAAAAAACGAAAAGAAGTGCAGGCGATCCGGAAAAAGGGCGATGAAGCCGTCCTGCCTTTTATGTACCCTGGCAGTGTGGTGATCGAATTTTTCTTTAAAAAACATAAAACCTATCCCCAACTCACTCAGCTTAAAAAACATGAAAATACACCTTATACACAGTACACTTAACGGACTTATGGTTTTCCAGCCGGAAGTGTTCGAAGACGAACGCGGGTTTTTTGCCGAAGTATACCGCAAAGACCAATTTACCGAATACGGTATAAAAGAAGAATTTGTGCAGGACAACCATTCCCGCTCCAGCAAAGGGGTTTTACGCGGACTCCATTTCCAGTGGGAGCCACCCATGGGCAAACTTATGCGGGTAACGGTCGGAGAGGCCTTTTTGGTGGCGGTTGACATCCGCAAAAATTCACCCACATTGGGCCAATGGTACGGCGAGCGGGTAAGCGCAGCCAATAAAAAAATGGTTTATGCTCCTGCAGGATTTGCCCGTGGATTTTGTGTGCTGAGTGATGCTGCCGAAATTCAATACAAATGTACCGGCCACTACAACAATGCCGCTGAATCAGGAATTCTCTGGAACGACCCCGAAGTAGGCATAAAATGGCCGGTCATCGATCCGACACTTTCCGGAAAAGACATGCAGGCGCAAACCCTGAGTGCCTGGCTGAACAAAGTCGAATCTAACAAGTTTATGTTATGAAAAAGGAAGCAGAAAAGGTCCTGATATTAGGAGGTGCCGGCTATATCGGAGCCGTCCTTTCTCCCTATCTGATGGAAAAAGGGTATGACATTAAAGTGATCGATGCCTGCTGGTTTGGAAACTACCTGCCGGAAGAAGTGCCGATCGAAAAGAAGGACATCCTCGATCTCGACATCGCCGCCTTTGAAGGCTATGATACCGTGATTTTCCTCGCCGGATTATCGAACGACCCCATGGCCGAATTTTCACCCCGTGCCAATTTTATCTACAATACCGGAATGCCCGCCTATGTGGGATTTATGGCCCGGGAAGCAGGAGTAAAACGGCTCATATTTGCCAGTTCCTGTTCCGTGTATGGATATACCCATAATTCAACTTTTACCGAGTCCGACCCGGCCGTGAGCAATTATCCATACGGTGTTTCCAAACTCCAGGGCGAACAAACCCTGCTGGCCCTGGCCGATGAGAACTTCTCGGTGATCTGCTTCAGGCAGGGCACCGTTTGCGGCTATTCCCCCCGCATGCGCCTCGACCTGGCCATCAATACCATGTTCAAAAATGCCCTGTCGCTGAACGAAATACAACTCAGCAATGCAAAAATATGGCGGCCGGTACTGGGTCTGTCCGATCTCTGCTCAGCATACGAAAGCGCGGTCCGGTGCTCCCTGGAAGGAGGGCATATCATCAACCTGAGTTCCTTCAATACCACCATTGGCGAACTGGCCCGCGAACTGGCCACCTACATGCAGGTATTCCATGGAAAGAACATCAGCATCAGCGACAAAAAGCTTCAGGATTACCGCAATTACAAGGTGAGTACCGAAAAGGCAACGGAATTATTGGACTATAAACCGGTCCAAACCGCGATGGATATTTTCCAGGACCTGAGCAGTCACCTGAATCGCTTCGCCGATTTCGACAACGAACATTATTACAATATCCAGATGTTCCAAAAGCGCTCAAATCCGGAACAGGTACATTTAATGAATGAACTATGAAAAAAGTAATGGTAACAGGGGCGAACGGACAACTGGGTTCGGATATCGTCCATGAGCTAGAGGCCCGGCATTTTGAAGTTTTACCCAAAACACACCATCAGTTTGATGTGATCGATTACAGCCGGGTCGAACAGATCCTTCGCGAACAAAAACCCGATGTGCTCATCAATACCGCCGCCTTCCATCAGGTCGACCAATGTGAAGCCGATCCGGAAAAGGCCAGGCAGGTGAACCGGGATGCGCCGGCTCATCTGGCGAAGATCTGTCACGGTTTGGGGATACGTTTTATCCATTTCAGCACCGATTATGTATTCGATGGAAAAAAGGATACTCCTTACCTCGAAAGCGATGCCGCCGAGCCCTTGAACGAATACGGCAAATCGAAGCGGGAAGGCGAGCTGGCTATCCTGAAGGAAAATCCCTATGCCCTGGTCCTCCGCATTTCAGCCATTTACGGAATACATCCCTGCAGGGCAAAAAACGGATTGAATTTTATCCGGCTCATGCTCAAGTTGGCCGATGAAAAGGGGAGTGTGAAAGTGGTGGATGATGAAATTGTTTCGCCAACCTCAACGCTGAGTATTGCCCGGATGCTACCCTTATTGATAGAAAAAGAACTATCTGGCGTCATCCATATCACCTCGGAAGGTTCCTGCTCCTGGTACGATTTTGCCAAAACCATCTTCGAACTCAGCGACCGGAAACATATCGTGGTGCAGCGCGCCAAATCGAGCGATTTCCCGGCCAAAACACCGCGTCCGGCGTACTCGGTCCTCGAAAACGAGGTGCTCAAAAAACAGGGATTGCCCCTGATGCCCCATTGGAAAGAATCTCTTGAAGAATATTTAAAAGCTCTTGAAAAAGAGGAGAATGCACAAGCAGTATAAAGAATACGATCATGACAAAAGTTAGTTATAAAAGATCCTGGGCTGAGCCTTACAGGATGAAAATGGTGGAATTGCTCAAAATGACTACTCGTCCTCAACGGGTCAAAGCCATGAAGGAGGCCGGTTTTAATACCTTTTTATTGCGTTCGGAAGATGTTTACATTGATCTTTTGACCGACAGCGGCACCAACGCCATGAGCGACCGGCAATGGAGCGCTTTTATGTTGGGCGATGAGGCTTATGCCGGCAGCTCCAGTTTTTACCGCATGGAAGCCGCCATTCAGAAATACTACGGCTACAAATATGTCATTCCCACCCACCAGGGAAGGGGGGCTGAAAATATCCTCTCTAAAATCCTGATCAAACCCGGCGATATCGTTCCGGGCAATATGTACTTCACCACCACCCGGCTCCACCAGGAGCTGGCCGGAGGGAAATTTTATGATATCATTATCGATGAAGCCCATGATCCGGTGAATGAGCACCCGTTTAAAGGAAATGTTGACCTGGGTAAACTGGAAGTCCTGGTAAAAAAATACGGGGCAAAAAAGATCCCCTATGTGAGCATTGCCACAAATGTGAATATGGCCGGCGGACAACCCATCAGCATGCAGAACCTGCGGGAATTGCATGCCTATTGCCAGAGTCAGGGCATTCGCATCATCCACGACATGACCCGGGTAGCCGAGAACGCGTATTTTATCCAGCAACGTGAAAAGGGTTATGAAAAGAAATCTATCAAAGACATCGTCAAAGAACTCTGTTCCCTCACCGACGGAGCGACCATGAGTGCCAAGAAGGATGCCCTGGTGAATATCGGAGGATTCCTGGCAACGAATGAATGGGAAGTATATGAAGAAGCACGGAATATGGTGGTCGTATATGAAGGTTTGCATACTTACGGCGGCCTGGCCGGCAGGGATATGGAAGCCATAGCCGTAGGGATCGGTGAAAGTGTGGACGATCATCACCAACATGCCCGGGTAGGGCAGGTGGAATACCTGGGTCATAAGATGATGGAATATGGCATTCCCATCGTAAAACCCATTGGCGGCCACGGAATTTTTGTGGATGCCAGGGCCTTTTTACCCCATTTAACACAGGATCAGTTCCCTGCCCAGACCCTGGCAGCCGAAATGTATATCGACTCAGGAGTTCGCACCATGGAGCGCGGCATTGTTTCAGCAGGGCGAAATGAAAAAGGCGAAAACTACTACCCCAAACTCGAGTTGGTTCGCTTCACCATTCCCAGAAGGGTATACACACAAGCCCATATGGACGTGATCGCCGAATCCGCCGCAACCGTATTCAACCGCCGCAAAAAGATTAAAGGACTAAAAATGGTTTACGAACCCAAGTACCTAAGGTTTTTCCAGGCGAGGTTTGAGAGGTTGTAGTCCGGATTGGCTCTTAGAAAACAAAATTAAATGAGAGGGCATAAAGCGCTCCCCGTTGATTTCGATTGTCTTTATAGGGTAAAAAGTAACCGAGTTTATTATCCAGGATAATATTTTTGGTTTTTAAAATCTCGAGTCCGATAAACGGGTTAACGAACCAGGATACATTTTTTGTTAATTCACTGCTCGCAATGTACACTCCTGTATTGAAGCTGGTATAGAGATTGAAAAATTTCCGCTGTCCTCTACCCAATCGTTTGGAGTAAAAGTCCTGCCCAAAACCTACCATATACAATTCATTCACAGACACTTTTGTTTCGGCAACCGGACTTTTATACAAACTCAGTAAAGCATAGGTTTTTTTATAGTTCATCATATATTTTAAACTGTAACCGATCATGTAATCAGGAGTCACGTTGGCTTTTGGTTGTTCGGTTTTTAGGAAGGATACTTCAAAACCGGGCATATTGATCCATGATTCACTATACGATTCGCCAACGACCTTTTCTTTTTCAAAAAGGATCTCGGTATAGTAAAATTTATGTACGGTTTCCAGTCTTTTTAGCTCATTTTCCTTTTCTGATATAGTTTTACTCAAGCTGATGATCTTATCCCAGAATTCAAATTGTTTTGTTTGATCTGAAGAATCCATCTGGGCTAAAAAATGTTCATACAGTTCTTTTTCTTTTTTGAGTATGGTCAATTCATCCATTGCCGACTGTAACTCAAATGGACGATAATGACTGGTGCTGACCTCTTTAGAGACAAATCCATACTTCCTCACCTGTTCCAGAATGAGTAAATGTTTCAGGCTATCTGTGTGAATTTCAACACGGAAGGTCAGTTTAGTCATGGTATACGAGCTGGGGGATACCGAGATCTGCCTGAAAAACGTATCGATCCTGCTTTTCGTTTGAAGAAGGTCGTCGACCACGATCTCCATTTTCACCGATTTAAGGTAATTGTAGCTTGGTGCGGTTTTCGGTTGTGCAAACAAAGTGGCATTTAGTGAACTTAGCAGGATAAGAAGCGTAGTGAGTTTCATAGAATGTCATTATTTCCGGGTGGTTTTGTCCCTATTGAGGGTCAGGTAATCAATTTTACATTTTTTTTTGAAAAGATCGGGTGCTTTTTTTGCTTTGGTGCTTCTACTTCTGCGGCCTATTTCAACATAGGAATAAGGTTTTGATCGACAAGCAAATAGTTTCCGTCAATGCTGTGTTCAATAAGCCCTTTGTACTCCTGGAATACCATGGTGATGTCCCGTAATTCGTTAGCAACACTTTTAATGAGAATAAATTTTACAAAAGGAGCGATGTTCCATTTGGATTGATAAAAGAGACTATCCCCTTTTTCAATTAGGGAATAATATCCGCTAACATGATACGTGTTTATAATGGCAAATCCGGCAGTTATTGTATCATTAAGTGGAAGTCCGTGATAATAGAGTATTCCATATCCTGTCCCATACGTATTCCCTAAACCGTGCATCGAAATCTGGGGAAGTATACTTCCCTTCCATGTAGAGCCTTGGTCAGAGGAATATTCTATAGTGTATCGTTTCGAGGTTTTACTCCAGATCCAGTTCGCTCGATAGTAGTATCTGGAATATTTGAATGTACTTCCCTCGTACACATTTTGATGTTGACCAACATTATATGTTATACTCAAAGTGTCATATTCCTTGGTTGTTGAATCATAAAACGCCCACCAGCTTCCCTCGGCAAAGAGGAATGTATTAAAAATAAAATCGTTGATCGGATAGTCTTTAGGTTCAGGAACCTCATCGGGTCCACAGGAAGAAAGCCCCATAAAGGAAGCACAACACAAGGCGAGGAGAGTGGCTTTGATGGATTTCATGGTTTCTTGCAGATTCCTCTCTCAAGAATAGTTCTGGATCGTTGAATTACCTAGATTTTTTCGTTTAAATTCGTGTTGCCTTCCCATGAAAGCAAACCGAACCTACCCGCTTATTACCCGATTTGCTTTTTTGGCAATGGGATTAATCATCATAACGCTCCCTGCCTGTATGGACAAGGTGGATAATCCCGGGCCGGTCCTGGAAACAGTCGAAGCGAATCAAACCGTTTTGAACTACATCCTATTTGAAGACGGAGCCTGGTGGGCGTTTTTGGACAGTACGACTTTAAAACAGGACACGTTTATTCTAAGTGCTGTTACAAAAGGGTATCAGGATGGATTTCCCCGGGGGCATAGTAAGTGGGATTCTAAACCGACCCATATTACATTTGCCTATAAAGCCAACCTGCATCAAACAAGTACGAACAGGGATTTTGAAATTTATTACAGTGCCAGTGAGTATTATTCCAGGAAGGTGGATACCATAACTGTAGCAAATGCCCGCGGTCCCATGGTCCGTTTAATTGAAAATAACAGTTTGATCAAGAATTCCTGGGTACTTTTGTACTTCGATTTCCAACTCAATGACACGCTTCATTTTTCGACTAACCGGGATACCTACTTTCTTCTTGAAGAAGAAGGCAACGGGATGGAGATTTTTGGGAAATTTTACTCAGAACCTTACAGTAAAATGAAAAACACATTGAGTCCGGCCAATGATGGAAAAGACCTGGAACTCTGGCTGATTGAAAAAACCGGATTTGTCCGCCATACTTTTGGAGGCAATTATTACCTGGTAGACCATAGTGCGAAGAATATTGGGCCTTGAACCGGATCAACGGCCTTCCTTACCTCAAAACCACTGTTTCCCTATACATCCCTCCATTCATCCAGGCCTGCAGGTAATAAATGCCCGGGGCGAGTCCTTGCTTTGTTGCGTCTATCTCAAAGGTATAGGAGCCGGCATCGCTTAAGCCTTTATCCGAACGATAAACCTCTCTTCCCTGGACATCGGTAAGAATAAGCTTAACATTTCCTGTTTCTGCAAGCCGGATCACGACAAAAACTGACCCGCTGAATGGATTCGGATAGGTCCTTAAGTCCGGCTCATCTTCATACACGGAAATACCCGTGATCGAAACATGGGTTGTTTCCGTATGATCATCCCAACATCCTTCCATGTTGGTCACCTCCAGGTTCACCACATAATCCGCCTGGCTGGCAGGGTAGGTATGGATGGGCGAAACGGCGTTACTCGTGTTCCCATCTCCAAAATCCCAATAGAATGACAATTGGTTGGAGTCGGATGGAAGGAAACGTTTCTGCCGGCCACTGATATCGTTTATGGTAAAGCTGATCTGGGGAACTGCATACACCACCGCATATCCGGTGCTGGTATCCCTGCAATCGCCCTGGTGATTTCTTACCACCAGTTGCACCAGATATGAACCTGCAGCCGCATAGCTATGTGAAGGATTTTTTAGTGTGGAAGAAACGGTATCCCCAAAGTCCCACGCATAAGAAACAGCGGAA
>JAKFCJ010000077.1:0-21148 GCA_036676705.1 Bacteroidota bacterium | reverse complement strand
CTTTTTCCAGGGAAATCTATCCGTTCAATACCGACTTTTTAATTCGTAAAGCCCAGATCATCTCGATGATGGGCGATACCGGCAATGCACTCGACGCCATTGAAGAGGCAGAAGCCATGGAGCCCTATAATCCGGATATTATTTTGGTTAAGGGAGAGGTGCTTGACCAGTTGGAGCGTTTTGATGAGGCCATTTCCTGTTACGAAAGGGCGCTGGAAATGACCGAGGATAAATCAGAGATCTACCTGAATATCGCCTATGTGTACCAAAATTCCGGGCGTTTTGAAGAAGCACTTACCTACCTGTCGCGCCTCCTGGATGAAGAACCGGAAAACGAGCAGGTATTGTATGAGATCGCTTATTGTTATGATGTGATGGATAAGCCTGCAGAGAGCATTCGTTTCTATTTGCAGTATATCGATCAGCAACCCTTTTCTTTTGCCGCCTGGTATAACCTGGGTGTGATGTATAACCGGGTAGGCGACTTTGAAAAGGCCATCTGGGCTTACGACTATGCCATACTGATCAACGAAAATTTCAGCTCAGCCTGGTTCAATAAAGGAAATACCCTGGTGGAGATGGAGGACTATACCGAAGCCATCAAATGTTTTAAAAAGACCCTGGAACTTGAAGGACAGGATGCCATCATCTTCTGCAATATGGGGAACTGCTATGAAAAGCTGGAGATGATGCAGGAGGCCCGTACTTTCTATAAAAAAGCCACAAAACTGAATCCCAACCTCGCAGAGGCCTGGTTTGGAATGGGAGTGAGCTTTGACCATGAAGAACGCTACAATGAAGCCATTGCCTTTATTAAAAAGGCCATAAAAATAGAGGAAGAGGATGCTGATTACTGGTACAGCCTGGCCGATGTGTATGCCAAAGTGAACCAGCATGAAGAGGCCGACCATGCCTATTCAAGAGCCGTACATTTTGACCCGATGTTATGGGAGGCCTGGCTTGACTGGTCCCTGCTCAAACTGAATCTTGATGAGCGTCAGGAGGCCATTGACCTGCTTGACGACGCTTTACAGATGAACCCCGAGATCCATCAGATCTATTACCGCCAGGCCGCGTATCATTATATGTTCTCCTCCAAGGCAAAAGCTTATGAATGTCTGAAAAAGGGGCTGGCACTTTCTTATACGGATCATTTCCTCTTTTTGGAAACAGCACCCCTGGCATCCAGCGATGCTTTTGTGCAGGATTTGATAGATGAATACCGACGTTAATATTTTCGTCGAATCATCTACCTTTGCCTTCCATGAATTTCGAAATAAGCAATCTCCCAAATCGCGCTAAAAAACCCCGTGAATCCGGCCTTACCATGGTAATGGACAAAGGTCTTAGTTTACGTGAAGCCGAAGACTTTATTGACGTCGCAGCCGAATTTACCGACCTGGTAAAACTCGGTTTCGGAACTTCCATCATCACTCCCCGGGTTGGGGAAAAGATCAAACTGTACCAGGATGCAGGCTTACCGGTTTATTTTGGAGGAACCTTATTTGAAGCCTTTGTGATCCGTAACCAATTCGACGATTACCTGCGTCTTCTGGAAAAGTACAAACTGACCCATGCGGAAGTGTCGGATGGTTCGATTGAAATAAGCGAAGATGAGAAATGCGAATACATACGCAAGGTGGCGAAACACGTGACGGTTTTGAGCGAAGTGGGAAGCAAGGATGCCGAAAAGATCATCCCACCCTATAAGTGGATCAAAATGATGGAAAGCGAGATCGAGGCGGGTGTATGGAAGGTTATTGCCGAAGCCCGCGAAAGTGGGAATGTGGGCATTTTCCGCGGTACCGGTGAAGTCCGTTCCGGACTGGTAGAAGAAATTTTGACCAAGATCCCTCAGGAGAAGATCCTTTGGGAGGCTCCTCAAAAATCGCAGCAGGTTTGGTTTATCAAACTGTATGGGGCGAATGTGAGTTTGGGGAATATCGCTCCGAATGAGGTGATCCCGTTGGAAACGTTGCGTTTGGGATTGCGGGGAGATAGTTTTGATTTCTTTCTTTGACGGCTGTAGGCTTTAGGCTGTAAGCTATAAGCAAAAAAAGCCTGGAGCCTACAGCTTATAGCTTATAGCCTATAGCTAAAACGATTTAACTTTAAATGCCATGCTTTACGAACAAATAAGTGCTGACCTAATTGCTGCAATTAAGTCGAGAAACCAGGCTGATCTGCGGGCTCTACAGGGCATCAAGGCCCAGCTTCAATTGCTGCGGGCTGAAAAGGGTGCGAGCGTTGAAGTAAGTGAGGAAGACGAACTGAAGGTATTGATGCGTATGGCTAAGCAACGCAGGGATTCCATCGATATCTTTGCCAAAGAATCACGCAATGACCTGGTTCAAAAGGAGCAGGAGGAGCTTGTAGTGATCGAACGGTATTTACCGGCCCAGATGAGTGATGAGGAGTTAGAAAGATCTATCCAGGGAATCATCGCACAAGCCGGTGCAACAGGAATGGCGCAGATGGGTATGGTCATGGGCCTGGCGAGTAAAAACCTGGCGGGTAAAGCGGATGGGAAAAGGATATCCGAAGTGGTAAAACGCCTGCTTAGTTAAGGTAATCCTGGAAGAACCGGACATAGTCCCATTCGCCTCCAAAAGCACAGCTGTTAAACCGCCAATAAACGCGATTGGTATACAGGATGCAAAGGAGTAAGAAACCCAGGGCAACAAATTGAAGGCCCGGTTTGAGTTTAAAAATCGCACTTATTACCCAGGCAAAGCCCAGGCTCCATAGGGCCGTGAATTCAACCAGGGGACGATAACCAAAATTGCAGTCCCCAAATCCTTTAGCCCACCAGGAGGCAAAAAGGTAAACACAGAACAGAAAAGAAAAGAATAAGGGTGCATACTGCTTTCCCCGTTTCCATAAAAGGCCTGCCAGTCCGAAAGGAACCAGGATAAACGCAGGGGTATAAGCCAGGATACCCGAATTAACGGCAAACCATTGTTCGCTCAGGGCAGGATCCTTCCAACGATGAAAACCTTCGTTCTGGTAGGAGTATACCAACCAATTGCCGGTGGTCATTTTCCAATAAATGAATTGGGGTATCCATAAAAGGAAGGCGGGTATGAGCATCCAAAAGAATGCCTTTAAAAGGAAAGGAAATTCAGTCTTCCACGCGTTTGGTTTGATCGCCAGACTTAGGATAACGGGAATGCCAACGATATTCGTAGGGCGAATAAGTACCGCCCAGGAAGCGAACAGGGCGAATAAAATAAGCCCGGCTCTCTTTCGGGTGAGCAGGGCCTTTTCAAGAAAGTACCAGGACCAGGAAAAAAGGCAGAAGGAGTATACATGGCTCATCAAACTTTCATCCTCGGTATAGTAGCGCAACGAGGTCCCGAAGTAAATCAACAAAATACCGAGCAGGGCAGGGCCATCGCCAAATCGCCTTTTTAATAGAACAAACAGACATAAAAAGGCGAGGGTAAGGTAAAGGGCTGTCCCAAAATTTGTATACCGGAGATAATCGGCTGAAATGGGATTTGGATGAACCCGTCCGAATACCTGGTGGCGAAAATTTGCCACCGCATAAAAAGGGCTCAAGAGCATGGCTACCCCGGCAGTGAATTTAGTAAAGGACTTACCAGGAGCCAATTCGTTTTCAAAACGTTCGCGGGTGCGTTCCCGCACGATCTCCGGCATATTGGCGCTATCCAGTCCGTAGTTGAACCAGATAGGCAGGTATATATAATAGCCAGATTTATCCGCGCAGATCTCGCAGGCGAAATTGTTCACCTTTTTCTGACGATCCTGAATGGCAGTATAAATCTGCAAACAGACGATAAAAAGAAACAGGATCTTAAGTCGGTTAGGATAGTTTTTCCAAAAAGCCATTGGCGAATTTAATTACCTAAACGACGACTTAACAATTTGGCTATTACTTCATACAGCGGCTGAGGTTGTAGTTTTCTCCAATGCAGGTCATCGAATTCGCCCCCGAAATTGATATAATAATCCAGGTTGGCATCGCGGAATTCCTTCAGTACATGTTCGCGGAAATTGAGAAAAACGACCCAGCCGTCGTCTTCGATGTCGCTGTACAGTTCCTCATAATAGCTGTCGTCGGATGCGTGGAAGTTCAGCACATTTTCCCCGATAAAGATGAATTTGGTGATGCCAAAGTCGATGAGGTGTTCGAGAATATCGCGTTTTAAGAACATGATATCGTTTTCAACCGCGTCGTTCCATTCGCCGATCATTTCGATGATGACAAAACCCTCGTCATAATCGGCATAGAGGATCTTGAGGTAAAGGGTATTCGACCCGAAAAAGTCCCATTGGGGATGGATAAGATGGTTGTAGATCTGGTTGGTGAACTCAAACTCGCTGTATTCCCGTTCAAAAAAGGGGGAATTTTCATCTTCGCTCGCCACATAAAGATCCCGCCACATGTAATAAGGCTCCAGATCATGCATGCTACAAAGATACGAAGGGGCGGGGATTAGCTGCCTTCCCGGATGATTTTTTCAATTTCGGGCCATTGCTCATCCATCGCATCCCGGTCATCAATCGGATAAACCTCGATTTGTCCATCCTTCAGGTGGATGAGCTTTCCCTGACCTCCGCTGTGCTGAAGAAATTTGGCATACATCTCCTTGTCAAACAGATGCACGATGTAAGGACTAAAATCCCAGCCGAGTCCTTCTTTCATTTCACGGACGGCAGCCTTTCTGAAGCGGGTAGTCAGAAGAATAAGTTTAAGCGGTGCTTTCTTTCCGATTTCCTTTCCCAAATGGTAATAATATCCGTTGCAATGCCAACAGGTGCCTGGCTGGCCCATCATGATCCATCCTTCATTTTCTCCAAGGAGTTGTTGGCTGAAGAAGCGCAGACTGTCTTCATTATACGCCACTTGTTTGACGCCTGATCCGGACTGGCAAGAACACAACAACCAAACGAACACGATCAGAAGAAATGGTCTCATTTTTTTGAAATTATGAGTTGATGAATTTCGGCCTCTTTTTCATAAAAAAAGATAAGTTTTCCGTTATCGGCTTCATAAAATGTTCTGCCGGGGATGGTCACATTATTGATCTCGTGGAATATATTTTCCGTCCCGTTTTGTTCGATATGAGCCAGTTGAAGCGTGAAGTCGGCCCGTGTTTCATCCCAAATTAACCTGACGGCGCATATATCAAGATCATTGGATGAGAAGAATGCCGCATCCCGAAAGAAATCAAGATAACTCCCTGCAGTATCAAATTGGACCAGTATAGATGCGCCTTGTTCGGTCAGGGCGTAGATGGTACGTTGATCTGCCAGTAATTTTCCCGGTATCCAGGATGCTGTATTAGGAGGGTCGGTGAAAAATGACAACTTATCCGTTTTCGAATTATAGCTGACAACTCCGGATACGTTGTCCAGGTGATTTGAATCAACATAATAGTATAAACCGGTAGAATATGGAATAAATGCAGTTCCTGTTTTGACGACCTTTATGGATGACCGGTCATCAAATTCGCCCTGGTAGGTGATATCGTCTATTTTGTGATTTGTATTGGTAAGTCCGGGTAAGGGTCGCATTTCCCCGTTTTTTTTATCGAATAAAAAAGAAATCTGATTCCGACGTGCTGAACTACTACCTGATTCCGGTTCTGACACTATCGAGTTTAAAACCAACAATACCAGCAAATTATCCTTGTCGAAAGGGAATATCCTGTTGATATAACAGGCCGGCATCGTTCGAAAATAGTCGTCGTTAATGTCAGCAGGTTTATAAATCTTTCTGTCAGGCCACTTTTGATGGGTGTAATATTCCCATGTACTGTCGTGAAAGGTATAAAGGACCTCTGCCTGGGTTGAGGGAAGGGTATCTTTGAGCGAGAGGATACTCAATTCTCCTGCCAGCAGATAAGCTTCCCCGTCAAAAACCAACTGGCTGCGAATGTCGGTGACAGAATCAAGGGCAGGCCATTCAAGCACCTGATCATGAACCACAAATTCCGGGGACCTGGTACAGGCACCCAATACAAGAAGCAATATAATAACGTTTAGGATCCGACCCATACTGCAATATACGTATTCTGGTTTAAGCGATGTAAATTCTGCATTTTTGTAGGGCATCATGATCATCCATCTAAAAAATAAAAACGCCCTGGTTTGCGGGAGTTCCGACGGAATAGGCCGCAGCATCGCCATTGGCCTGGCCGCAGCGGGTGCCAATGTTACTTTGTTCGCCCGGAATGCAGAAAAACTGGGCCGGGTGCTCGACGAACTCGACCGCAGCAAAGGACAGGTACATACCATGCTGGTGGCTGACTTTTCGGATCCCAAGTCGGTAAAAACGGCTGTGGAGTCAGCCTGCCTTACGCATATCTATCATATTCTCGTCAACAATACCGGAGGCCCTCCCGGTGGACTTATTGCCGATGCAGATCCTGAGGCCTTTTATTCGGCACTCAATGCGCATCTTATTAATAATCATCAAATTGCTCAAGTGCTTATTCCCGGAATGAAGGGAATTGGGCATGGACGTATCATCAATATCATTTCCACGTCGGTAAAGATCCCGTTGAAAGGACTTGGGGTATCCAACACTACCCGCGGGGCTGTTGCTTCATGGGCCAAAACACTGGCAACGGAAGTGGCTGAATTTGGGATTACTGTAAACAATGTTTTACCGGGTGCAACAAAGACCGGAAGGCTGAGTTCGATCATCAAAACCAAAGCCAGCAAAGGCGATCATGCCATTGAAGCGGTAGAAAAAGAAATGCTCAGTGAGATCCCCATGAAACGTTTTGGCACCCCGGATGAGGTCGCGAACGCAGCCGTTTTTTTGGCTTCGGACCAGGCAGCCTATATCACGGGTACCAATATCGTGGTCGACGGAGGTAGAACCGGCAGTTTATGAGTCCGAAGACAAAGGCCTGGATCAGCGCTTTGCGCTTAAGGACCTTGCCCTTGGCTGCGGGTGGCATTCTGTTGGGTAGCTTGATTCCGGAAACGGTATTCCAGCCCCTGGTCTTTGTTTTTGCCCTGATAACAGCGCTCGGACTCCAGATACTTTCTAACCTCGCTAACGATTACGGAGACTTTGTGAAAGGCACGGACAATGACAAGCGCATTGGTCCGATGCGGGCCCTGCAGTCTGGCATCATTCAAAAGGAAGAAATGAAGAATGCCTTGCGCATTTGTGCAGCCCTGACTTTTTTTAGCGGAGTGGTACTGATCGCCGTTTCTTTCGGGTCGGATCAATGGGTCTCCGCAGCGGGAATGCTGCTTATAGGACTGCTCGCCATCTGGGCAGCCATTCGCTATACCGTTGGCAAGAAGCCCTACGGTTACGCCGGACTGGGCGATATTTTTGTGGTAGCCTTTTTCGGGATCGTATCGGTTTGTGGCGTCGCTTTTTTGCATACTGGTTTTTCGGATAAGAATGTTTGGTATCCGGCACTTAGTTACGGTTTCCTGGCAGCAGGCGTGCTCAATATCAATAATATGCGGGATATCGATAACGACCGTGAGGCGGGAAAAAGAACGCTGGTCGTACAGATGGGAGCGAATGGTGCGCGCCTTTATCATGGGATGCTCATTGGTTTTGCCTTTATCCTCCAGACTGTCTATCTCCATGAGATCAATCCGGCCTGTTTTTTCGGACTGCCAAAATATGGACGTTATCTGGCTTTGGTCGGATTCATCCCAGTGTTCATTAATTCGGTTCGTGTATTGCAACCAAAGGCACATGCCTCGGAATACAATCCGTTTTTGAAAGGACTGTCGCTCGGGGCCTTTTTCGAGGTGCTGGTATTTGTCACTGTCCTGATGGTCTTACCTTATTTTGTATGATCGCTTCCTATTCCATACATGATCTCACCTTTAAAAAGCCGGCCAAAACTTCGCGAAATACCTTATCCACGAAACGCGTGTATTTGCTGGAACTCGGGAATGTGGATGGAAAAGTGGGGTATGGAGAAATTAGTCCCTTTGCGGGCTTAAGTCTGGATGACCGGCCGGATTTTGTTCAAAAACTCGATCAAACCCTCATCTTGCTCAACAGCCGGTCACCCGAAGAAGAGCTGGACCTTGAAAAGTGGCCGAGTATTCGATTTGGACTGGAAATGGCCCGGCTCGACCTGCAAAACGGGGGAGAGCGGATCTTCTTCAAGGGGCCCTTTGCTGAAGGAAAGTTAAGTATGGATATCAACGGGCTGATCTGGATGGATTCGGCTGAAGGGATGTTCAGGCAGGTGGAAGAAAAGATCGCACAGGGATTTCGCTGTATAAAAATGAAGATCGGCGCCCTTGATTTTGACGAAGAATGCCGCATGTTGGAGGCGGTCAGGAAAAAATACACGGCCTTCCAGATCGAATTGAGGGTGGATGCCAACGGAGCCTTTCCAAAAGATGATGCCCTGACCCTGTTAAAGGACCTCCATCGCTTTGAACTGCATAGTATCGAACAACCCATTGCCCGGGGCAATTGGGAGGATATGGCCAGGCTCTGTGCCCTGTCTCCTTTGGATATTGCCCTTGACGAAGAGTTATTGGGCATTAAACCCGCATCCTCTGGTCTGTCCTTGCTCAGAACCATCAAACCTGCATACCTCATCATCAAACCGGGTTTACTTGGTGGATTTAAGGTGAGCGCGGAATGGATCAAACTGGCCGGGAAGGAGAACATCGCCTGGTGGATCACCTCCGCCCTGGAATCGAACCTGGGTTTGGCGGCGATTGCCCAATTTGCCGCGACATGGAATAATCCCCTGCCCCAGGGATTGGGTACGGGACAATTGTATACGACCAATTTTCCATCGCCATTGCGCATCCGTTCAGGGAAGCTGGATCAGGGTGGGCATGATAATTGGAACATGGCTAGTCCTTGCTGAACGAGCAAAATAATTTATATTTGACCTCTATGCCTACGCAATTCATCACATCAATGAACCGCACTGAAACCGGCTTCCACCTGCTGGTAACTTTGTCGTTATCAGACGGACGTTCTACCCAGGCGGAGTTAAATGTTATCCGTGAATTTTTGGAAAATGCCTTTTCCGGAAAAATTGATTTGATCAAAGAGCAGGCATTTCTGAAGGCATTGCCTTCCGAAGAATTGGAAAGCCATTTTGAAGAAGTAGCCGCCCGGTTTTATTCCATCAGCAGTGCCGAAGATCGCAATAAAGTTCTAGATTTTGCCATGAAGGTGGTGATGGCGGATGAGGAGATGAAACCGGAAGAAAACCATTATATCAACCGGCTGTATGATGCCTGGGATATAGGGTAGTAGAAGTAGGGAAGTAGGGAGGACGGGAGGTAGGGAAGACTGTCTTTGTCTCAGCACCTGCTGAACACTGAACACTGAAAACTGAACACTTCACTAGAAATGTTTCCAGCCTTGCGCCTTTAACTCAAATTGATTGTCATTTTTCGTCACCACCTTTTTGCCGGCTTCTTTTGGGGTAACATGTCCGATAATGGAAACAGATTCCATGGCCCGGATCTTTTCAAAATCCTTTTGATCTACCGTAAATAGGAGCTCATAATCTTCGCCTCCGTTTAGCGCACAAGTGAGTGGATCCAGGTTAAACTGTTCCGCACTCGAAACGGTAGCGGGGTCGATGGGTATTTTTAATTCATATACTGCCATACCCACTTCAGATGCTTCGCAGAGATGGAAAATTTCGGAAGCCAGTCCGTCGCTGATATCGATCATCGAAGTAGGTTTGATCCCGGCTTTTTCTAAATCTTTGATCACATCCAATCGCGCTTCAGGCTTGAGTTGTCTTTGCAGGATATAATCATGTCCGTCCAGGTCGGGTTGCATGGTTGGGTCAGCTAAAAACACCTGCTTTTCCCGCTCCAGGAGTTGGAGTCCCATATAGGCGGCACCCAGGTCGCCACTTACACATATCAGGTCGTTTTCTTTGGCGCCCTTGCGGTAGACAATATCTTTTTCCAGGGCCGAACCAATGGCTGTTACGGAAATAACCAAACCCTGCCGGCTGGAAGAGGTATCTCCTCCAACCAGGTCTACACCATAGGTTTCGCAGGCCAGGCGGATGCCTTCATACAATTCCTGGACAGCCTGCAAAGAGAAACGGCTGCTAAAGGCAATGGACACCACGATCTGTTCGGGTTTGCCATTCATGGCTAAAATATCGGAAACATTCACCACCACACTTTTATAGCCGAGGTGTTTCAGGGGATGGAAGCTCAGGTCGAAATGAACGCCTTCTATAAGCATGTCGGTGCTTACCAACGTTTTTCTTTCTCCGATCCCGATCACGGCGGCATCATCACCTACCCCTTTTATGGTTCCGGGTTGGGTGTTTTGTAAGGATTCTGTCAAATTTTTGATCAAACCGAACTCTCCAAGCTCCTGTATCTCTTTTCTCTGGGTGTCTTCGAACATCTTTTTGTAACTTGGAGCAAAGGTATCGATAATGGCCTATTTGCATGACTTTTTCCACCTCTTCTTTCCTGCCCTTTGCGAGGCATGCAGTTCGGCTTTGTATACCGGAGAAGAGCTGGTTTGCCTGCGGTGCCGGGCACAATTGCCCCGGACCGGATTCGCCCAGCACCAGGATAACCTGGTGGCCAGGTTGTTTTGGGGAAGGGTATCGCTCGAAAGGGCAGCATCGGCCTACTTTTTCAATAAAGGTGCACGCATCCAGCATCTGCTCCATGCGCTCAAATATAAAAATAGGCCCGATGTTGGCGTTTTATTGGGGCGATGGATGTTCGAAGAAATGAACCAGGCTGGTTTTTTAGAGGATGTGGATGTTCTGGTGCCGGTTCCTCTTCATCCGAAAAAAGAAAAAAAACGCGGCTACAACCAGGCCGCCATCCTCGCCCGGGGCTTTGCAGCATCCAGTGCCATACCCCTTGAAGAAAGGGCGCTGATGCGGGCTGAAAATACAGGTTCCCAAACCCGACTGTCGCGTATCGCCCGTTGGGAAAATACCCAGGAAGCTTTCAAACTGGCCGACCCGGAAGCGGTAAAGAGGAAACATGTTTTATTGATGGATGATGTGATCACCACCGGAGCAACCTTAGAGACCTGTGCAAACGTCTTGATACAGGAAGCCGGCTGCAGGGTTTCGGTTTTATCTGTCGCCTGCGCCTTCCACTAGCAATAAATCAGTCCTGAAAAAGTTATAATCCTATACTTTTGCACCTGCACATGAAAAAATGGACCCTCGCGTCAGTCGTGTTTTTTTTGACCTGGATAAGTTTTCAGTCGAGCTCCTGCCGCAAAGAAACCTTTGAGGACGACCCCGGCGCGAAACTGACTTTTTCAACGGACACCATTCTGTTCGATACGGTTTTTACCAAACTGGGCGGCGGACCCGAACCCCGCTCGGTGAACCGAAGGTTTACCGTTCGGAATCCGCATAACAAAACCATTAAAACGAGCATCCATCTGGGTATGGGACAAGCTTCTGCCTTCCGCATCAATGTGGACGGATTGCCGGTTAGCAGCGTGAACGATTATGAGATCCGTGCAGACGATAGCATCTATGTTTTTGTTGAGGTAACTGTTGATCCGAACAATGTGAGCAACCCGCTGATCATCCAGGATTCGGTGGTTTTTCGGACAAATGGAAATATCCAGGATGTGAAGCTGGTGGCCTGGGGACAGGATGCCCATTACCTGTCGGATTCTGTCCTGACGGGAAATATTGTATGGGACGACCAGGTAAAACCCTATGTGATCTACAATTCCATACTCGTCAATACGACTTCCAAACTGACCATACTGGAAGGAGTTAAGGTTTATTCATCTGTAGGCAGTCGCATTTTTGTGAATGGTACGCTGGAGATACTGGGCACAAAAGACAATCCGGTTGTACTGCAGGGAGCGAGACTGGAACAGGCATACCGGAATACCCCATCACAGTGGTTCGGTATTCGTTTGTTGCCGGCAAGCAGGTTGAATAAGATCGATTTTGCCGTGATAAAAAACGGGGTGCTCGGTATCGAAGTCGATTCGTTGCAGACCGGTGGCGGGTTTAAACTGGAAATCAGCCATACAAAAATTTTAAACATGAGTGCCGGAGGCTTGATCGGGTATACCGCCTGGATCAAGGCCACCAATGTACTGTCGGCCAATTGCGGGCAGTATACTTTCCTTGGGGAACTCGGGGGTAATTATGAACTGAAACACTGCACCTTCGCGAATTACAATACCACCTTTTTGCGCTCGAAACCGGCATTTGGCTTGAGCGACGCAGATTATGTGGATGCAAATGGAAACCGTTTTCCCAATAACCTTCAGTTCCTGATCCAAAACAGCATCATCTGGGGCTCTTTAAAGGAGGAATTGGTGGTTTTTGACGGAGGACAGGGAACATTTAGCGGGAGTTTTGACAGAACGCTTATCCGAACAGAGTTGGGTGGTGCCATAACGGGGGACAATCTATTCAATACAGACCCCAAGTTTATCGATTACCGCGAATTGAATTTTGAACTGGATACGCTCTCACCTGCAAAGGATGTGGGCAGGACCCCCTTATTTCCACCTGTTTTGGATGACCTCCGGGGTGAACTACGTGACGCGCTGCCGGATATCGGCGCTTTTGAAAGAAAAGAATAAGACAAATGCTAACTTGCAGGTCTATTTGACATACTTATGATCCGTTTCGACTACCTGGAAGAAAATAAAGACAAGTTCCGTGAGGAATTCCTCAACAAAAAACCCTTTCCACATATTGGGATCGATACCTTTTGTGAGCCGGAAAAAATCGACGCCCTTTACGCCAAAATCCCGGAGATCCAAACGGAAAGCGCCGACTACATTTTTGCCAAGAACAAATTCGAAAAATCCAAATTCACCGAGCTGGGTCCGGAGTTCCAGGAGTTGTATGATGATTTTACATCCGAACGTTTTCAGAAGTGGTTGTGTTATGTTACCGACCAGGATGTTTTCGTGGATAAACGGTTTTACGGTGGGGGTATCCACCAGGGAAAAAAAGGAAGTTTCCTGGATATGCACGCCGACTTCAATTACCACCCTTTGGAAGAAACCTGGTTCCGCAATTTAAACCTGCTGCTGTACCTCAATAAAGACTGGAAAAAGGAATACAAGGGAGAATTGCGCCTGGAGCATAAAGATACCGGGGAGGCTGCTGAGGTGGATGTGCCTTTCAATCGCCTGGCCATTATGTTATGCCGTGGCTATACGCTCCATGGCTATGATCCGATCAATTTTCCGGAGGGTAAATTCCGGACATCCATCGCTGCATACGCCTATACCCTCCATGAAAAACCCATGGAAGCGGCACGTACCACCGAATGGAAAATAAAAGCAAAGAAATCTCCATTTAAATATTTTGTGTCGAAACTTTGGGTTCCCATGGTCAAACTCAAAAGCAAAATAAGCAAGAGCAAAACAGCAGATCATTAGGGTTTTGTTGTCTATCCACCTATGAAATACCTGTATAGTCTGGCCCTGTTCCTTCTTTTGGCACAAGGTGCAAGTTTTGGCCAGTCGAAATGGGCGGCCGGTTCCCAGCTTCTTTTTGAAAACGAAAAACAGTGCGGTTCTTTCGACCTGTTGGTGGAAGTAGATCTGTTTTTGGCAGATGATTTTTTCAGCGCCCAGGGTCTCATTGCCGGCTCAAAGATCGGGTCGATCTGGACCACAAAAGCCAGCCGGGAGCAGGTAGAAAGTATGCTGGTTTCTCCGGCTATTAAAAGAATAGAGATCAGTCGTGTAGTGTTCCCCCAGTTTAAAGTGGATGATGTTTCCCGTATAGCCAGCAAGGTTCATCTGGTGCAGAACGATCCGCTGGGTTGGGGTATATCTGCGCCTTATACCGGCAAGGACGTTATCGTTGGAATTATTGATATCGGTTTTCAGCCCGATCATCCTACTTTTTATGATACCAGCGGCCTGGTAAACCGCGTACAGCGTTATTGGGACCAGCTCGACGAAACGGGAAATCCACCGGCAGGATTCAATTATGGAAGTTTGCATGCGACACTGGCCGACATGATCGCAACCGTGGACGTGGAAGAACTTCACGGGAGCCATGTGGCAGGGATTGCCGGAGGGTCGGGTTATGGAAGCAAAAACCGCATGTATGCCGGGATGGCTTATGAAGCAGACCTGGTTTTTGTGAATATCCGTTTTTATGACAATCAATATCCGGCCAGCGCAAAGGGCGATTATCTTGTTGCTTCTCCCGCCATCATCGACGGATTAAATTATATTTTTTCCTATGCCGATTCTGTTGGAAAACCGGCGGTAGTCAACCTGAGCTGGGGCATGCATACAGGGCCGCATGACGGAACCAGTCTTTTTGACCAGGCCATTGAAAACCTCACCGGTAAAGGGAAACTTTTTGTCGGTTCAGCGGGCAATTCAAACTGGACCCGAACGCATATCAGCGCAAACTTAAAGCAGGATACCCTGCGTACGTTTCCATTTAACAACCGAAATGTGCGTGCTGATATAGAAGACATGTACATCGACATGTGGGGAAGTGCCGGTACTGATTTTGAAATTTCAATCGGATTGGCCGATACGAATGGAAACAGGCTGGGACAAAGCCCATATTTCAATACCCAAAAAGACACGCTTATTCAGGGTATGCTTACTGTTCTGAACGACAGTATTGGCTTCGATACACTGGAATATAGTTTGTCGGTAATTTCACGTTATACTGCGAATAACAAACCGAACATTCTTTTTGAACTGAAAAATTATACCCCACAAACCCGCAGAACTACGCTTTTTGTTTACTCTGATTCTAGCGAAGTACATGCCTGGAATTCGGGACAGATCCTGAGTTGGGGGGAAGGAGGATTTGCAGCGGCATTTTGGGGACATAGCAATGTTCCTGGTTTTACCAGTGGAAATTCAAGTTATGTGGTGGGTGAAAATGGCGGGACAGGAAAACAGACCATTACCGTTGGCGCGTACAATAGCAGTGTGAATATGACGGCCATTGATGGCACTCCGATCTTTGGAGGCTGGGGAAACCGGTCGCCGTTCAGTTCCCGGGGGCCGACCGTTGACGGACGTACGAAACCGGATATTTCGGCTCCTGGTGAAAATGTGGTTTCGGCCTTTAACCGGCATGCATCGACCTCATTTTTGATGAGTGATGTTCTGGATACCTTTTCCTGGAACGGGCATACTGATTTTTGGGGTGCCGCATCGGGTACGTCCATGGCTTCTCCCAATGCAACGGGGATCATCGCTTTATTCCTGCAGGCCAACGATACACTTGACCCGAACATGGTCCTGGATGTTCTCCAAAATACCGCGATCGTCGATCCCGAAACCGGGCTGGTACCCAATAATGACTGGGGTTATGGAAAGATCAACGCTTATGAAGGACTGCGTTATATTTTAAATTCAGTAGGCCTCAGGGAAATAGCACCCGAGACCTGGAAGCTCTTTCCAAATCCATCAAATGGAACGGTACATATTTGGGGATCAGCGCCTGACGCAGCATTTCGCGTTTATGATCTGCAGGGAAGAATGCTGAGCAGTGGAAATTTGATCGACAATCAAACCCATCTGGACCTTAGCTCGGGGCTCTATATTATGGTGATCGAAGAAGAGGGTTACCAGAAGAGTTTTAGGGTACATTTTTCAGATAAATAAATGAGAAAACGCCTGAGTTTTTTGTTGATCTGTGTACTCGCAATTGTCCAGTCAGGATATGCGCAGTACCGCACCAGATACAACGAGCTGTCCATTCGTTGGGCAAAAACCTTCTTTATGGAAAGGCCTCTGTTTCATCCCATAGATGGCCTTCCTTTGGGCATTCATTATACGCGACATTTTGAGAACGGGCAGGGTTTTCAGGTTGAAATAGGCGGTGAGTACCAGGATGTTGAACGAAATTACCAGGTGTATATCAATAAGGGTCAAAACACGACTGTTCCCTGGTTAAGAGGCTTTGCCGACGGCAGTTTTAAATGGATGTATCCCCTGGTTAGAAAGAAGCCCTTTCGCTTGCACGTTATAGGTGGACTAACCTACCGAAAACTTGCGGAAGCCTATGGGACCACCGGAGGGGATCTTCTTATTCCTATTTATTCTGATTTTATTGGTCCGCAACTGGGCCTTAAGGCAACGTACAATCCGGGAAGATTTTTTGTCCTTGGATTGAGTCAGGAAGCCGGGGCATTTTATTTGATCGAGGGTGGGATTCCACAGGGTAAGGGGAATGGTGTGTACGTGACGAGTCAGATTAATTTTACCACCCGCCTTAGTTTAGGCTTCTGTTTTTAATTAGTAGCCGGAATTCGGCTAAATTCGCGCCAAATTATGATGGAATTCAACCGCAGGGAACTGGGCGATGATTTATTGCTCGACCTCTATGCCCGTTTGCTCAAACCCCGAATGATAGAAGAACGCATGCTTATCCTGCTCCGCCAGGGCAAGGTGAGCAAATGGTTTTCAGGCATCGGACAGGAGGCCATAGCCGTGTCAGTTGCCGCAGCACTCGAGGAGGATGAATACATCATGCCCCTGCATCGGAATCTCGGTGTATTTACCGGGAGAGACATTCCCTTTTCAAAATTATTCGCCCAATGGCAGGGTAAAAAGGAGGGATTTAGCAAGGGAAGAGAACGATCTTTTCACTTTGGAACCAATGAATACCATATTGTTGGTATGATCTCCCACCTGGGCGCTATGCTCGGAGTGGCTGACGGGATCGCGCTGGCGCATAAACTCAAAGGAGAGAAAAAACTTTCCCTGGCATTCAGTGGCGATGGAGGAGCCAGTGAAGGCGACTTCCATGAAGCCCTGAACACTGCTGCCGTTTGGGAGTTGCCCGTCATTTTTTTGGTTGAAAACAATGGCTACGGACTTTCTACTCCTTCATCCGACCAGTTCCGTTGCAAGCAGTTTATTGACAAAGGAATAGGTTACGGAATGGAGGCCTACCAGGTGGATGGGAACAATATTTTGGAGGTGTACCACCTTCTTAACACCTTGGCCGGATCCATACGTGAAAAACCCCGTCCTGTCCTCCTCGAGTGCATGACCTTCCGTATGCGTGGCCATGAGGAAGCATCTGGCACCAAATACGTACCCCAGGAATTGTTCGATGAATGGGGCAAAAAGGACCCTGTTGAAAACTACAGAAAGTACCTGCAGGAAACGGGAGTATTAAGCGAAGAAAAGGAGTCAGAAATTCGAGCAGCCATCAAAAGTGAAATAGAAAAAGGACTGGATGAGGTCTTTGAGTTGGCTGAGATCACTCCGGACCTCGAAGAAGAAATGGCCGACGTGTATATGTCCCATGAGGTCGATGTAATCGAACCTGCAACTTCGGCCACAAGTACCAAACGTTTGGTAGATGCCATTAGCGATGGATTGCGCCAGAGCATGGAAAGGTATCCGCAGTTGGTCCTGATGGGACAGGATATTGGTGATTACGGAGGTGTGTTTAAGATCACCCAGGGCTTTGTCGAACAGTTTGGCAGGGAGCGGGTTAGAAATACACCTTTGTGTGAGTCGGCTATTGTTGGCGCTGCTTATGGATTGTCCATCAAAGGGCATAAGGCCATGGTAGAAATGCAATTCGCTGATTTTGTGACCTGCGGGTTTAACCAGATCATCAATAACCTGGCAAAGTCGCATTACCGTTGGGGACAGGTTGCCGATGTGGTGGTGCGTATGCCAACAGGGGCGGGCGTTGGAGCTGGTCCCTTCCATAGCCAAAGCAATGAAGCCTGGTTTTTCCATACCCCCGGGTTAAAAGTGGTTTATCCTTCGACCCCTGAAGACGCGAAGGGATTGTTATGCGCCGCATTTGAAGACCCGAATCCGGTATTGTTTTTTGAACACAAGGCCTTGTACCGCTCTTTAGAAGGGGAAGTGCCGGATGACTATTATACGGTGCCGATCGGCAAAGCCAGGGTGGCGATGGCAGGTGAGGATGTGAGCATCATCACCTATGGAATGGGTGTACATTGGGCAATGAATTTGTGCAGGGAAAAGGATATTTCGGCCGATATTATTGACTTGAGGTCCTTACTTCCGTGGGATAAAGAGGCTGTACTTAATTCGGTTAAAAAAACCGGTCGGGTGCTGGTGCTTCATGAAGACACCCTCACAGGTGGGATCGGTGCAGAAATAGCGGCCTGGATCTCCGAACATGCTTTTCAGTTCCTCGATGCTCCGGTAAGGCGGGTGGGTGGATTGGATACTCCCGTACCCTTCGCGATAAGCCTGGAACAGGCCTTTTTACCGGTGCACAGGCTGGAAGAAACCCTGTCGGATTTACTCGCCTTTTAGGGCTTAGCAGCGCCTTTTCCCCCTTCGGAGGGGGCCAGGGGGAGGATTCTTCAGAGGAAGAAACCCCAAAGTTTGTTACCCAAATCCTCATCCTACCACGCTATCCCCCTTCGGAGGGGGCCAGGGGGAGGATTCTTTAGAGGAAGGAAAATCTAAAGTTTATCCTCCAACCCTAATTCAACCTTTCTCTCTTCCATCCGCTGATAAAGCTCCCGCTTAACAGTATCCAGATCATTAAAGATCCGATCTGTCGGAATGCGCCAAACAGCAACCCCCAATTTTGACAGTTTTCCATCCTTTCGCTTGTCCTTTATATGGGTTTCTTCGAAATGATGCGTAAAGCCATCCACTTCGATGGCCAACTTCAGCCTGTGGCAATAGAAGTCCAGGATAAACCAATCCATTGGCCTTTGGCGTTTAAAAGCTTCGCCGGACTGGGAGTTTCTCAGCACATGTTTCCAGAGAAGGACCTCTGACTTCGTCATTGTATTGCGTAATTTTCTGGCGCGCAACTTCAATTTGGGGTTATAGTGGTGGTTCATTCTGTTAATTTAGAAAGCACCAGGATTGAGAACAAGTGCTTTGAGGAAGTTTGACTGTTCCATGACATGAGGTTAGGTTTGGCTTAAGCAATGTCTCCAAGACTGGGGATAGTGCTTTGATGGTGGGGCTTTCCTCCCCCTGCCCCCTCCGAAGGGGGATTGGCTTTGGATTGGCTTAGGTGATGTCTCCAAGACTGGGGATAGTGCTTTGATGGTGGGGCTTTCCTCCCCCTGCCCCCTCCGAAAGGGGATTGGCTTTGGATTGGCTTAGGTGATGTCTCCAAGGCTGGGGATAGTGCTTTGATGGTGGGGCTTTCCTCCCCCTGCCCCCTCCGAAGGGGGATTGGCTTTGGGTTGGCATAGGTGATGTCTCAAAGGCTGGAGATTGTGCTTTGACGGTGATAGGATTGTGTCTTCTTACAGCTGCTATACAGAACAATTACTATCTTAGCGGAGTGAAGTCGCTGCTAAGCAAGCTATTTAGTTTTTTAAGCCATGGTGTATGGACGGTAGATGAAACCAAACTGAACCGGACAAACCGTTATTTGGTTAAGCTTATTCGGATCATCATCCTGGCCTTTAAGGACTTTGCGCAGAAAAACCTCATCCTTCAGGCCAGTGCCCTGACTTTTTATACCCTCCTTTCGATCGTTCCTGTTGCGGCCATGATCTTTGGAATGGCTAAAGGTTTTGGACTCGACGAAAAGCTTCGTGAAGAACTTTTCCGGTCCTTCGAAAAACAGCCCGAGTTGCTTGAGCAACTTTTAGGATTTGTAAACAGTATGCTCGCCAATACCCAGGGAGGGCTGGTGGCAGTATTTGGTTTTATTGTGTTGCTTTGGTCTGTACTTCAAATGTTAAGCAGCGTTGAAGAAAGTTTTAATAGTATCTGGCAGATTACCACTAACAGAACCTGGGTCAGGAAATTCACGGACTATTTTAGTATTTTATTGATCGCGCCGATTTTTGTTATTGCTGCAGGAAGCGCAACGATAATTATTACCTCGTTCATCACAGAGTTCACGGAACAATGGATCAAAATGGGGTTCCTGAAAGAACTGTTCATTTTTACGATCAACCTTATTCCTTATGTATTGAACGCCCTTTTATTTACGCTGATCTATATGGTCATTCCCAATACCCGCGTAAAATTCAAATCTGCGATAGTTGCGGGAATGGTTGCCGGTTTCACCTTTCAATTGTTCCAATGGGGCTATATCGAATTTCAGGTCGGGGTGAGCAGGATGAATGCGATCTATGGTAGTTTTGCATTTTTCCCTTTGTTCATCACCTTTTTGCAGGTGAGCTGGATGATCGTCTTGCTGGGAGCGGAGGTAAGTTATTCCTTGCAAAATATTCACCTGCATATTGATGAGCGCCAACATTTTATTCCTTCTAACCGGCAAAAATTTGTTTTGGCCCTTACGATCCTGGCCTTGTCGTGCAAGAGGTTTGAAAATGGCAAGCCGGCTTATAGTGCCCAGGAATTGAGCCTACGCCTGGATCTACCCTATAAAGTGCTCAAAGAATTTTGTATCGAATTGTGCCGGGCAGGCTTGTTAAGCGAGCTCAAGTCGATCGACAATTCTTTAGAAACACGCTATCAGCCTGCTATCGGACCCGATAAGATCGACATGGTTTTTGTCCTGAATCGTATGGATGGGGTGAGTCTGTTGCCTAAGGAAATTGTCCTGCCCAGGGATCTCAAATCCACCGAAAAGCTCGTCGAAGATTTTTATGCCAATAGTTCGAAGGCAAAGTACAATACCCCTATCCTGGATATCTATCCCAAGCTGTCTGAAGAAGCTGTCAACTCTAGTACACCGGACTCTTAAATTCCATCACCGTGCCATCGGCATGACTGGCCTGGCGCAGGGTGATCCGGGCATCGCGACAGCCATTCGGAACGACGGTTTCTACAATGATGCTTGAACGCGAATGCGGGCCTACCAGTCCTTGCATCTTGTAGGAAGAAAAAGGTTGAAAATCGCGCATCTGCAACGAATCATAGATGATCTCACCCTTGTTGTCAACGAAGCTGATACGCCCCTTGACCGAACTTAGTGCAACTCCGGTTCGGTTAATGACATCCATCTTCACCCACTGACCAGAAATGGAGATACGGGTTACTTTAAGTTCGACAAGGGGTCCGGTAGAGGTTGAAGTAGTAGGCATAGTTACAATACTGTCATTTTGAGGTCCTGCGATCGGCTCTGTTTCCAATAGGGCAACCTGATCGGTTGTAGGGATACACGAGGCAATTACAAAACACGCGGCAATAGCCCCGGCTAGTATTAGTAGGTTCATAGAATTAGGATTAGTGGATCAACAAGATGAAGATACAACAGCCTGAAACTCAATTCAACACATGACGTATAATTTGCAT
>JAKFCJ010000076.1:0-4454 GCA_036676705.1 Bacteroidota bacterium | reverse complement strand
ACCTCGTCTATAATAATGCCATCCCTTCGGGATTATGTTGAACTGGAAAGCACTTCCGTTCCCTGGTTTCAAGATCAAAATATGAACAGGGATTCACTTCCAATAGTCCCAATTCCTAAAACCCCGAAGGGGTGACATTATTATAGAACTAATCGCCACTAAATGAAAGAACCCCGAAGTGGTGACATTATTGTTGAAGAAATTCAAATACCCCATCGACGCTCCGGACTGTAGTCTGAAATTTTATGTCACCCCTTCGGGGTTCTTTCTCCAGGATTTTGTTTCGTCTATAATAATGCCATCCCTTCGGGATTATGTTGAACTGGAAAGTACTTCCGTTCCCTGGTTTCAAGATCAAAATATGACCCGTGATTCACTTCCAATAGTCCCAATTCGTAAAACCCCGAAGGGGTGAAATTATTATAGAACTAATCGCCATTAAATGAAAGAACCCCGAAGGGGTGACATTTTTGTTGAAGAAATTCGAATACCCAATCGCCGCTTCGGACTGTAGTCTAAAATGTTATGTCACCCCTTCGGGGTTCTGTCTCCACGATTTTGTTTCTACTATAATAATGCCATCCCTTCGGGATTATGTTGAACTGGAAAGCACTTCCGTTCCCTGGTTTCAAGATCAAAATATGAACAGGGACTCACTTCCAATAGTCCTGATTCCCAAAACCCCGAAGGGGTGAAATTATTATAGAACTAAACGCCAATAAATGAAGAACCCCGAAGGGGTGATATTATTGTTGAAGAAATTCAAATACCCGATCGCCGCTTCGGAATGTAGTCTGAAATTTTATGTCACCCCTTCGGGGTTCTGTCTCCACGATTTTGTTTCTACTATAATAATGCCATCCCTTCGGAATTATGTTGAACTGGAAAGCACTTCCGTTCCCTGGTTTCAAGATCAAAATATGAACAGGGATTCACTTCCAATAGTCCTGATTCCCAAAACCCCGAAGGGGTGGAATTATTATAGAATTAATCGCCGTTAAAGAAGAACCCCGAAGGGGAGACATTATTGTTTCCAATAGTCCCAATTCGCAAAACTCCGAAGGGGTGAAATTATTATAGAACTAAACGCCGTTAAATGAAGAACCCCGAAGGGGTGACGTTATTGTTGAAGAAATTCAAATACCCGATCGCCGCTTCGGACTGTAGTCTGAAATTTTATATCACCCCTTCGGGGTGCTGTCTCCAGGATTTTACCTCGTCTATAATAATGCCATCCCTTCGGGATTATGTTGAACTGGAAAGCACTTCCGTTCCCTGGTTTCAAGATCAAAATATGAACAGGGATTCACTTCCAATAGTCCTGATTCCCAAAACCCCGAAGGGGTGATATTATTATAGGAATCAACCAGGGAACGGAAAGAACCCCGAAGGGGTGACATTATTTTGGAAAAAATCCAAATATTATTTTGCAATCCATTGCGTTTTGTCCACAGTTTACTCAATTGCTTATTGTCCATTGCTTTTGCAATTCCCCATTGCCTATTGCCTTTTACCTTTTTATTATCTTTATTTCATGAAAAAATCTACCCTCCTTTTGATCTTTTTTATATTGGCAGGTTTCACCTGCGATATCTACGCCCAGCAGGAAAAGCGCCAAAGGGCGCGTGACCTGGGCATCCCATTTGACGGAACACCAGGACTCAATAATGCCATTACCGATGTACCTGGTATTGAAGTTGGCTATACAACACTGGTAAAAGGCAGCGGGAAACTTGACTATGGAAAAGGGCCTGTGCGCACAGGCGTTACCGTTATATTGCCGAAAGGCAAAACAGAGAAAAGTTACCCGGCAGCCTGGTTCTCCCTGAATGGCGATGGAGAAATGACAGGATTGCCTTATGTGCAGGACTATGGTATGGGTTCGGGAGCCATTGGCATTACCAACACCAATAGTGTGGGGGTAGTAAGGGATGCCATAGGGGAATGGTCCTTCCGGCATTTTTCCAACCAGGAGTTTATTGATTTTTCATTTGGGTTGCCGATCGTGGGCGAAACCTGGGATGGCATGCTGAATGATATCAACGGGTACCATGTGAAAAAAGAACACGTTTGGCAGGCCCTGGATAGTGCCCATGCCGGCCCCATTGCCGAAGGAAATGTGGGAGGAGGAACGGGAATGGCCTGTTATGGTTTTAAAGGTGGCAGTGGCACTTCTTCCCGCGCCTTCCGGGTAGATACCACTGAATATGTATTGGGCGTTTTTGTGCAGGCCAACTTCGGTGGCAGGAATGAACTCACGATTGCAGGTGTACCCGTGGGCCGGGAGATCACCGACCACAAGCCGGTGATGAACCAACCCAAAAGAAAGGATGGTTCCATCATCGTAATAGTGGCTACGAATGCTCCACTGCTACCCCATCAACTTGAACTGCTGGCCAAAAGAGTGAGCATGGGGATTGCCCGCACAGGCACTTACTCCCATGACGGCTCAGGCGATATTTTCCTTGCCCTGAGCACGGCCACTCCCCAATATAATAACAAGGGCACGGAGGAGACCTGGAAAGTGATCCCCAAGTGGCGTATAGATCCTTTGTTTAAAGCAACCGTGGAAGCTACGGAAGAAGCGATCATTAATGCACTGGTAGCAGCAGAAGATATGGAAGGGATCAATGGCAATAAAATGTTTGCGCTGCCTCATGACAGGCTGAAAGAAGTGATGAAGAAATATAACCGGGGGAAACCTTGAGGGGGTTACGCGTTGTTCCGATTTCGTAAACTTCCCACCATTAGCGGACCCACCCCACCCAATGCTGCGGGGCAGGCAGGCGCTTTGAAAAACTACGACGGGTTGTGGGTTATACGTTACGGGTTGACGGCCACAAAAAAACCGGACCGTATAACCGGCCCGGAATTATTCAGTGTCTTAAGCTACAAGGAAATCATCTCCTTTAGACCCTTGACTGTATTTTTATTTCCTGCCAAGAATCCTTCCGAGCATACCTCCTGCCCCACCAAATCCGCGGCCTCCGCCCAGCAAACCACCGAGTAAACCGCCGCTGCCCTTACCACCCATCAGGCCACCCAGCATACCGCTTCCCAACACACTTCCAAGCACGCCGCCAAGCAGGCCGCCGCCACCCATACTGTTTCTTCCACTACGACCGGCAAACATTTTTGCCAGCAGGATCGGGCCAATTATACCAAGGGCGCCTTTAAACAAACTCCCTTTATTAATTCCCGCATTTTTTAGTTTATCCCCAAAACCTAAACTATCCAGGAAACTGGCGGGGGTGGTTTTATCTGATTCCAGTTCTTCCGCATGTTGGGGAACTTCTTCAACTGCTTTCTGGGTAAACTGGTCAAGTACGGAAAACTGCTCCTGGTTCACGCCCAGGTAATTGGCGATCTCCTGCACTTTTGCTTTTTCGTGGTCCGTGTAATTATTATCGGCCTGGGCAAAAGCAATCACATCACTCACTAAAGAAAACCGAAGCTCGCTGCCTTTCAATACTTCCAGGAAACGCTCCAGGTCAGCATCAGCCACGTCTGAAGTAGCTGCATGCCTTATCAGGCTGGCCTGCCCTTCCGAGATCTCGGCAGATTCAATCAAAGCATCAATGTATTCAAGTTCTTCCGCACTTGCAGTACGGTCTGCGGTAGACAAAGAAGCAATGGCGCCCAGGTAGGCTCCTTTTTCCATATCTGAGTACCCGCTTAAAATTGTTGTTTGCGTAGTCATGTTATAGTTTTTAGTTTGTTGATTTTTTAATGAAACATTCATGCCAGTTCATTTAGGCCCCCATGTTTTTGCAGCAAAGCATACCGCAACATAAAAAACTGGAATGCATCTTGATGTTTTTTCGGTTTTAGTGCCTACACAACCTCCCGTTTTAAATTCCAGTCCGAAAAAAAACCTTCCTTAACATTTTTCCGTACCTAAGGAAACGGGCGTTTGCCACCCGGTCACAGCATGTGTACCGTCATATTATTTAATCTTAAAAAAAAAATTATGAAAAAAATGATCTTTTCTGCCGCTGCAATTTTATTGCTTGCATCATTTAGTCTTCCCCTTGTTAATGAAAAGTCCGAAGTGGAGAAAATACGCATAGGCGTAAACGGGGGCGCGATGTTATCTGCTGAAATGAGTGGTGCACAGGAGTCTGGGATCGGTGATCCTGATGGCATGGGCTACGTGGAACTGGTATTGAACCAGGGCCAGGGTACCATAAGCTATACGATTGAAGTTGCCAATATTGATCCTGCAACGGCGGCGCATATTCATATTGCCCCTCCGGGTGTTGCCGGTCCTGTAGTTGTTGGACTGAGTGCGCCAACCAGCGGCATGTCCAGCGGTGTTGTGGAAGTGGACAAAGAACTCATCAAAGCGATCCGCCAGAATCCAGGGGCCTATTATGTAAATGTGCATAATCCAGCCTACCCTGCCGGTGCGGTGAGAGGACAACTTTCAAAATAATTATCCCTCGCAGAAAACA
>JAKFCJ010000075.1:0-5779 GCA_036676705.1 Bacteroidota bacterium | reverse complement strand
ATGGTCCCGGTGACCTGGCCGTAGTAGTGGCAGGGTATCCGGATCAGATGGAGAATTTCCTTGGATCCAACCCGGGCTTGAAATCACGGTTTACGGTGATCTTCGATTTCCCGGATTACCTGCCCCAGGAGCTTCAGCAAATTGCAGAGTATACGGCCGTTAAAAAGTCGGTAGAACTGGATCAAACAGCTTCCGACTTTCTCTATAAAAAATTGGTAGAAGGTTATCGGAACAGAACAGGAAGTTTCGGGAATGCCCGTTTCGTTAATTCCCTGATCGATGAAGCCAAAATGAACCTCGGTTTGCGCATCATGCAGGCCAAGGATACCTCCAAACTCACCAAAAAAGACCTTTCCACCATCAAGCTGGAGGATATCGAGCGCATCTATATGGAGAAGGTAAAGGGCATCGCAGACATCCCGATCGATGAGGATCTCTTGCGCGAAAGCCTGAAAAACCTGCACGCCATGATCGGCCTCACCAAAGTAAAAGGCGAGATCGACGAGTTGGTGAAACTGGTTCGTTTTTACCGGGAAACCGGTAAAGACCTGAGGAAATCCTTCTCACTCCACTCCGTTTTCACCGGAAATCCGGGAACGGGAAAAACAACGGTAGCCCGGGTACTTGCCCAGATTTTCAAAGCGCTGGGCATACTCGAACGTGGCCATTTGGTGGAATGCGACCGCCAGAGTCTGGTTGGGGGTTATGTGGGACAAACCGCCATCAAAACCGGAGAAATGGTCGACCGGGCCATGGGGGGTGTTCTTTTTATTGACGAGGCCTATTCCCTCACGGAAGGTGGCCATGGTGATTATGGAAAAGAGGCCATCGAAGTTCTTCTGAAACGTATGGAAGACCGACGTGGTGAGTTTATCGTGATCGCCGCAGGCTATACCCAAAATATGGAACGATTCCTCGAAAGTAATCCGGGATTGAAGTCCCGTTTCGACCGCGTATTCCAGTTTGAAGATTATTCCGTCCAGGAAATGGTCGACATCGCCGAAGCCATGTTTGCAGAGAGCAATGTGCAGATCGAGAAAAAAGCCAAGGCCCATCTGATGGCCTATATCGATTTTATCTACCAGACCCGCGACAAATACTTCGGTAATGGCCGGGCCGTCCGGAAGATCGTGGAAACCACCCTGAAACGCCAACATCTCCGCCTGGCCCAAACCGAACAGGAGCAGCGTACGCCAAAGATGATCCAACAGATCATCCTCAAAGACGTGGAGGACTTCAAGATCGATGACAAAACCGCCAGCCGCGGCAGTGGCATCGGGTTCAAAAGGGGGTAATTTGCTTCGGCTTTTTTGCTTTGGCTTATTTGACGCGGAGGCGCAGCGGCGCGGAGGGTTTGTTAGCTTCGGCGTATTGCTTACGCGCGATTATTTGACACTGGAGGTGTATTAGGAAAATGCAGAGAAAAATGGCTGAGCAAAAAATGCCTCCGCGCCTCTGCGCCTCCGCGTCCACTATTGGTGCGCCAGCCATCATGCGCAAGCCAGGAGCCAGCAAGAGTCACGAGATGAGACTCCAGTCAGTGCCTTTGTACGCCTTTCGGAGGTATTCGGCGAGGCCCTGGTTTTCGGGTTTGCGCAGGTGGGGGTCATCATCCAACAGTTTTTCACAGTAATTCCGGCTCACCTGGAGGATCTCACCATCTTTGCTGAGGTCGGCAAGTTTGAGGGAGGTGAGTCCGCTCTGGCGAAGGCCGTCGATCTCGCCGGGACCGCGTAGTTTGAGGTCGAGGTCGGCGATTTCAAAACCGTTGTTTGTCGCCACCATGGCTTCCAGGCGCATGCGGGCTTCCCGGGAGAGTTTGTGGCCGCTCATCAATACACAATAACTCTGCTCGCTGCCCCTGCCAACTCGGCCGCGGAGCTGGTGCAATTGACTAAGTCCGAATTTTTCAGCGCTTTCGATCACCATCATACTGGCATTGGGCACATCCACACCAACTTCGATCACGGAAGTCGCTACCATAATTTGGGTGACACCCTGCTTAAACCTTTGCATTTCGGCCTCTTTGTCCTCCGAACGCATGCGGCCGTGAACGATGCTTACTTCGTATTTTGGGCGGGGAAATTCCCTCAGGATATGTTCATAGCCATCCATCAGGTTCTGGTAATCCATCTTTTCTGATTCTTCGATCAGCGGATAAACCACATAAACCTGCCTTCCCATGGCGATCTGCTCCTTCATAAAACCCAGGACGCGGAGCCTTCCCGATTCAAAACGCATGGCCGTTTCAATGGGTTTGCGGCCCAGGGGCATTTCATCGATCACCGAAACATCCAGGTCACCATAAACGGTCATGGCCAGGGTGCGGGGAATGGGGGTGGCGGTCATCACCAAAATATGGGGAACTTCTTCGCCCTTGCGCCAGAGCCGGGCGCGTTGTTCTACACCGAAGCGGTGCTGTTCATCAATAATGACCAGCCCCAGGCGCTTAAACTGCACCTTGTCTTCGATCAGTGCATGGGTGCCTACGAGGATATGGAGTTCGCCGCTTTCGAGCGAAGAATGGAGTTGTTTACGTTCCGATTTTGAAGTTGACCCGGTGAGCAGAGCTACGTTTATACCCAGTGGCTTTGCCAATTCGGAGATCGAGCTGAAATGCTGGGTGGCCAGGATTTCGGTAGGGGCCATCATCGCAGCCTGACAGCCATTATCCAAAGCGATCAGCATGGCCAGGAAGGCCACTATGGTTTTTCCACTGCCCACATCACCCTGAAGGAGGCGGTTCATTTGCCGGCCCGAACCCATGTCGGAACGGATCTCTTTGACCACTCTCTTTTGAGCCTCGGTGAGTGCAAAGGGCAGGTGATTTTTATAAAAACCATTGACATGATCGCCGATCCGGGGAAAAGGGATCCCTTTTAATGTCGCCTTCCTGTTCCCTTTGAGCAGGAGCATGCGCAACTGGGTAAAAAAGAATTCCTCGAATTTGATCCGGAAACGGGCGCGTTGGCCCATTGCTTCATTTCCGGGAAAATGGATCCGTATCAGGGCCTCCCTGCGGTCGATGAGTCGCAAGGGACTGAGAATAGAAGGCGGAAATATCTCTTTGACCTTAAAGGCAGGATCCGTTAAGAGGGTATAGATGAGTTTTTGGATCCCCCGGCTGTCGAGAAAGCGGTTTTTAAGTTTTTCGGTGGTGCTGTAAACGGGTTGTAGTCCCTGGACTTTTTCATTATTAAAGTCATCCCACAGGATCATTTCCGGGTGGGCCATGCTCAGGTTTTTTCCAAACAAACCCGGTTTTCCAAAGATCACATAGTCTTTATTGGGAACAATATTTTTTTGAACCCCTGTAATACCTTGGAACCAAACCAGTTCCATGGTATCTGTCCCGTCATTGAACTTGGCCGATAACCTTTTGCCCCGTTTTTCGCCAACAAGTTTGATATCGAAAACCCTGCCTTTTACCTGGACATAGGCAAAGTCGATATCGATCTCGGCTATTTTATAAATACGCGAACGGTCGACATAACGAAAAGGATAGTGCTCCAGCAGATCGCGGAAACGGTGGATATTCAGTTCCGTTCTCAATAGATCGGCCCGGGCAGGTCCTACGCCTTTGAGGTATTCTATGGAGGTGTCGAGGAAGTCCGTCACAGCTTCAAACTTAAAAAAAGCTTTGTCAAATGACGGTCAAATTTTGGGATGCCTTAATAAGAGGTGGGAAAAGTCTCGTCCGTAACCAGTATGGCATCGGCTTTTCCCTGGTATTCTTCTTCCAGTTCGTCCAGGTCCTTTTGACTGATGGTGCTGATCACGTAAATCTTCAGGTCAGGGCGAGCCTGTTTCAGATACCATACAATACCTTCATGATTATCAGAATGGTAAGACCCGTTCCAATGGTAGAAAAATTTACCAGGAGCCCAGTTTTTAAGGATAAAATGGGCCATGGTGGCATCTTTTAAAGCCTGGGCTTTAGGCAGGTTTTGGCTACTGTGTCCCATCATCGGACCATGGAGCAGGTCGTTATAACACTTAACCGTGGTATCATATACCATAGGCAGAGCGGGTAAATAGGATTTGGCTTCCGGTGACAGGGAATCCAGGGCTTCAAAGCCACCGCTAAACACCAAACTGGCATAACGACGCGGAGTGTTTGTGGCAATGACCCGAACATGATTTTTCTTAGCAAATTGAAGGAGAGGAGCATAATCGGTCGCATGATTGTCCCAAAGCCGAGCGTTTTCTTTTAATTTTTTATCATTGAGGAGTCCATCCAGATATTCATTCAATACAAGCTGGTCATCGCTTTCAAACATTTCACAGCCCATCACAAAGTTAACCCCCTTGGCTTCGAAAGCTGCCTCAGCCAGTTTTAATTCGTACCAGTGGGCGATCATATCATTATGCTGCTCGCCAAAAAATACGATATCGGCTTCCAGCATCTCCTTAATGACCTTGTCCCAGTCCATCTTTTTACCCTTCGACGAATACCACTGATGCGTGGCAGGGTCACCCGAAGGGGCAAAGGCCGTGTTGATCAGGAATAAAGAAAGGAATAAAACCGTGAAACGTACTTTCATAAAAACAAAGAACGGAATTGATCCCCACTATTCCGATTAAATCTATCGGTCAGCGCAATCCATTTGACCTTTTATTTGTTTCAATTGAACAGAAAAAAAGGAAACTGATCCATATCATGTTTTAAGCGATCGGGAATAAAGTCCTTTGTAGCAGAAAAAATGAATTCGACGGTTTTTGGAAAAAAATCTATTTAGAATCTTTCTAAATAAAAAACTTGGGTTAATTTCGCGCCGTCAAAAGACGAACATTTCATGAAAAAAGCATTTGTAATATCGAGTATGCTGGCCGCCACCTTCGCGCAGGCCCAGGTTGGAGTTGAAAAAGCCGACTCCTTGATGATGGGGAACAATTACCTCAACGAAGTATATTATTTGTTAAAGGATGGCAGCCAAAGCATGCAGCCAACCACCAACTGGCAGATCGCGTTCCGTACCGGCGGACAAACCGACGGAATACGTGTAAACACCGCAACAGCAATGGGACCGGAAGATGCAGCCGTAAGCATTTACGTTTATCCGAATGGTGCATTGGCCGATTGGGCTACCATGGATACAAGCGGAAATGCTACCTGGGTTGCCCTGCATAATTCAGATAAAACCTGGGAAGTGGGTGCTTTGAATACCACAGCAGGACAATTCCCTGACTTCGGATGGGGTGTATACAATATGAGTACCCATATCGTAACAGGTGACTCGATCTACCTGGTAAAATACAAAGTAGCCGGTGTTGTGAAATACAAAAAACTTTATATCGAGAAAAAAGCGAACAGCAGCTGGTTCTTTAAACATGCGGAGATCGACGGAACGAATGAAACCAGCGTAGAGTTGAAATCTTCCGATTATCCGGGCAAGAACTATATCTACTACAACCTTGAAAACGGCACAGCCCTTGACCGCGAGCCAACTGCCTGGGATTTTGTTCTGACCCGCTATGCAGCGCTGCAAAGCAATGGATCCTATTCTCCCGCAACAGGAATCCTGACCAATATTGGCGTTTACGCAGCAAAAGCTGAAGGCAAAGAGCCAGCTGACCTGGAACTGGCCGACACAACCGTTGGCTTTATCGGAGACATCAACGTAATTGGTTACGACTGGAAACGTTATGAATTCGGCGGACAAGGCGTAGTTTGGTTTACCGAAGATTCTGTGGCTTATTTTGTTCAGGACCGCGATGGGATTTTATGGAAAGTGGTATTCACTGCCTTTGGCGGATCTGCTGATGGAAAAACAGTATT
>JAKFCJ010000074.1:0-15911 GCA_036676705.1 Bacteroidota bacterium | reverse complement strand
TTGGCCCCCGCAATGAGGGAACCCATATCAAGGGAATAGATCTGTTTCGATTTCAGGTTTTCGGGCACATCACCATTAACGATACGGTGGGCGAGTCCTTCAGCAATAGCCGTTTTTCCCACACCGGGTTCTCCGATCAGCACCGGGTTGTTTTTGGTACGTCGGGACAAAATTTGGAGCACACGCCGAATTTCTTCATCCCGGCCAATAACCGGGTCGAGTTTGCCTTTGGCAGCCAGGTCATTCAGGTTTTTCCCATATTTATCCAGGGCCTGGTGCTGTTGTTCGGCCGTGTCGCTGGTAATTTTTTGTCCGCCACGCAGGTCCTTGATCGCTTTTTTGAGTGTATCCTCACTCATGCCCGCATCCTTTAACAGGGTGGATACGCTATCCTTATTTTTAAAGAGGGCCAACAAAAGGTGGTCGACCGAAACGAAGTCGTCGCCAAAATCCTTGAGGTAGTTTTGGGCGTTAAGCAAAACCTGCTGGGTTTGGCGGCCCAGGTATTGATCTCCCCCTTCTACTTTCGGGTAAGATTCTATAATCGCATCCAGCGACTGGTTAAGCCGTTGTAGCGGGATATTGAGTTTATTAAACAGAAAAGCCAGTACCGACTCATCGCTGAGCAGCATTCCTTTGAGAAGGTGTCCGGTTTCGATCGACTGGTTTTGTTTGGACATGGCCAGTTCCTGAGCCTTTTGAACAGCCTCCTGGGCTTTGATGGTGAATTGTTTGAAATCCATAGCGATTACATGCTTATGCCTGGTTTAGCATCAAACATAAATCCAAGCAGGAAATGCTGCAATTATGGCAGGTATCTGCTTAATAGAGAGTGGGTTATTGACAAAACGACTGAGAATCAAGATGTTTCGATAAATAAGGCTGAAATTTTGTCGGGGAGTTCACCTTTAAAATCAGCCTATTTCGTATTCCTAAGTTCGAAGGTGTAGGTATAGCCAAGACTGAGGCCATAGTATTCACCGTAGTTTCTGGCGTTTAATATATTTTTTTGAGTGGGAGAATCGTCAGAGCCTGTGCGGTAGTTCACTGCATAGTTTTGTTTCATACAACGACCTGCAGAAGCACCGGCACTAATACTATGTGCCTTGTTATTAAAAGGTTTAATTAATATCCGGAAGCTTGCATTCAACTTGGTATTCCAACCATTAAGGTATTCGGCATCAGAACGGTATACGGAAAGTGTACGATTAGTCTCAAAGAAATGATCCTTTGCATTATAATGTTGGTCCAGGTTTGTTTCGAAGGAAGGCATAAGCTGGCGGTTGTCGAAGAATAATGCCGATATTCCTAATTCAACATGGAACCATTTGAAGAAAGGGTACTGAACTTTAAGTTCAGGACCAACCATAGCGTATTCATCATATTGAGTAGTAATATAGTTTCTGACGTATAGCGGATAGGATACAAAAGGAAAGGAGATCTGTGGTTTAGCATATTTTTCAAAATAGGCTTGGTTGGTTTCAGCAGAACTGCTTTGAGGTTGCACCTGCACATGAATTCCGGCGCTTAGGTATTTAGAAAACTGCCAGCCAACATGGAATTGTTCAAAGATAAAATTTGGATATAAGGGGTTCATACTGGTTTCAGGATCCAAACGGGCATCGAATTGTGTTATGGATTTTTGATAACCCAGTTCTGCTCCAAAATAAAGTTGTGCATAGGCCGTATATGCAGAGCTCAGGATTAAAAGGAGGACGCTTGCAAATTTCATAGTCTGTGAAGGGAAATTACGGAACTGCTGTCAACAGTATTCCCGTTTAGTTTATCCAATAAAAAAATGCGGATTTGCATGCTATCGGTGCCAAATCTTTTTCCAAGTACTTTCCATTGGTAACCAATTCCATCCCTATAGTAAAAATATGAATGCGCATTCATATAAAGACTATCGAATGATGCTTGGGGGACGAGGCGGGTCGAAAAATCTTCAGGAAAAATCGTTAGGTCTTGTTGAAAATAGCCTTTTTCACTTTCATCAAAGTATAAGTCGTATTTATACCAACCGGAATTAGGGTCATAGGATACTGAATCCATGATCATGCCTGTAATACGTATGGTTGAATCGCCCCCATAGTTTACATATCGGTTTGGTTCCGGGGTATAACATTTTTGCCAGATTTTAAAGGCAATGGTCGTATCACAATCGCATACCCCATCATAACAAGTCATCAATTCCCGGCAATCGTCGCATTTGGTGGGGTCGAAATCGCCTTTGTTGCAGGATAAGGATAGAAACAATGCTCCCAGTATTAGCAATAGTTTGTGTTTGGTCTGGTTCATTCTGAACAAGGATACGTGGAATTACGGTGAAAACAAAGTTCCCTGACTAGCCGGTGCACGCTTATTGCTTTCGCCGGCTTAATTGACGCGGAGGCGCAGAGGCGCGGAGGTGTGTGTTTACCTTCGCGTATTGCGCTGCGCCTCCGCGTCTTCTGCTTGTGCGCAAGCCATCCGGCGCAAGCTTTGGAACTTGGTTATTGGAATTTGGAACTTCTTCCAACTATATTCGCATTTCCATACCATGAATTATCTAGCAGAGCGTATATCCTGGATCAATGAGTCGCAAACCATTGCCATGGCCAAGGCCGGGCGGGAACTTAAGGCCAAAGGGTTTGATGTGATCAACCTCAGTTTTGGAGAACCGGATTTTGATACCCCTTCTCATATTCGAAACGCCGCCAAACAAGCTATCGATGACGGCTATACGTTTTACACACCGGTGGCCGGATATCCGGAACTCCGTGAAGCGGTGGTGAATAAACTCAAACGCGACAATGACCTGGATTATAACATGAACCAGGTTGTAGTGAGCACAGGGGCCAAACACTCCATCATGAATGTGATCATGTCCATCGTCAACCCCGGAGAAGAGGTTATTATTCCTACTCCTTATTGGGTGAGTTATTCGGAAATGGTCAAACTCGTTGAAGGAATCCCGGTTTTTGTTGAGTCGGATGTAAAAACGGATTTTAAAATCAGCCCGGAACAACTTGAAGCAGCCATCACGCCCAAAACCAAAGCCTTCCTGTTTTCTTCTCCCTGCAATCCTACGGGTACAGTTTATAGCAAAGCTGAATTGGCCGCATTTAAGGATGTTTTCGTAAGGCATCCGGAAGTCGTGATCATTTCGGATGAGATCTATGAATACATCAATTTTATAGGCAGCCATGAGAGTATTGCCCAGTTTGAAGAAATCCAGGACCGTACGGTGGTGGTCAACGGCGTATCGAAAGGTTATGCCATGACCGGCTGGCGCATTGGCTATATCGCAGCCCCTGTGGAAATAGCGCAGGCCTGTGAAAAACTCCAGGGCCAGTTTACCAGCGGGGCCTCATCCATCAGCCAGCGTGCCGCCCTTACTGCTTTGACTAGTCCGCTCACAACCAGTTTTGAAATGCGGGATGCTTTTCACCATCGCCGCGATCTGGTGCTGAGCCTTTTGAAGGATATTCCCGGCATGAAGTGCAATGTTCCGGATGGAGCCTTTTATGTTTTTCCGGATGTATCCGCCTTTTTTGGAAAAAAACACGAAAAAGGAGTCATCCAAAATGCAAATGACCTCTGTCTCCATATTTTGAATACCTGTTTTGTTTCCCTGGTTCCCGGTGAGGCTTTTGGTGCTCCGGATTGCCTGCGTATCTCTTACGCAGCCAGCGAGGAAACCCTGAAAGATGCGCTTAAACGTATTGCAGAAGTATTAAGTGCCTTAAAAGCATGAACAAGTGGGAATCCCTTTTTACCCGTTTTAATACCGTAAAAGCCCTGGTGGTAGGGGATATGATGGTTGATTCTTATCTCTTCGGGAAAGTTGACCGTATCTCTCCTGAAGCTCCGGTTCCCATTGTTACCGTTGAAAGGCGGGATTATCGGCCGGGTGGAGCCGCCAACGTTGCACTGAATCTCCGGGCTTTGGGAGCGGAGGTCGCTATTGCATCCATCATTGGCAATGACGAACAAGGCGACCGCTTAAATGAATTATTGCTGGCGGAAGGCATTGTTACGGATGGATTGATCCGCAGTTCGCATAGGAAAACAACCGTTAAACACCGCATCATTGGAAATAATCACCACATGTTGCGGGTTGATGACGAAGACCTCCATGAGCTGAATATAGAGGAGCGTAAGGACCTGCTCGAATGGATCGAATTGGAACTTGACAAGTACCAGGTGCTGATCTTTGAAGATTATGACAAAGGGGTGCTCAATGAATCCCTGATCCAGGCGATCATTTTCCTGGCAAAATCAAGAGGTATCGTTACTGTTGTCGATCCGAAACGAAATAATTTTTTGTCTTACCGCGGGGCTACGCTGTTTAAGCCCAATTTAAAGGAAATTAAAGAAGGATTGAAACTCGACAGCAGCCTGAAAAACGAAACCGAATTGAAACATGCGGTGGAACAACTTCAGGAGCGCCTGCATTGTGATATTGTCATGGTAACCCTCTCAGAACGCGGGGTATTGATCAGCGATAAAAAGCATTGGGAACGTCTTCCTGCCCATATCCGGAATATATCGGATGTATCCGGGGCAGGAGATACCGTGGTGAGTGTGGCAGCCCTTTGCCTGGCATTGAATGCGCCGTTGTATGAAATTGCATTTTTGTCGAATCTTGCCGGCGGACTGGTTTGTGAAAAAGTGGGTGTAGTACCGGTAGAAAAAACGAAATTGCTGGAAGAAGCCATTAAACTGAGCCGGGACTAAATGTTTGGACTAAGGCAACATATCAACCTCTTTATTTTCAATAACAAACAACGCATCCTGAAGATAATGGGTTGGATCGTGGCGCTCAGTTCGGTGATCACCGTTGCTACCCTCGTTTACTACCATGGTTACGAACATACTGAGGAAGAAAAAAAGGTATTGCTGGATATCAACCGCTCCTTTTTTGCGGTTTTTATCGTGAATTATCTGGCGCGGTGGTTTTTTACAAGTGACCGGGAGGAATTTATCCGAAGCACGAAAACCGAGATCGTTCTGCTGGGACTGGTTGTATTGAATTTTATTTCCTTCAAACTTTTTTCCTTTCCGATCATCATCCGTTTGTTTGAGGCCATGGGCTGGCATGGCTTTGAGCCTTATTATGTTTTTTTTATTCAGTGTTACCTGCTTGTACTGATCGTTATGGAGGTGATCAAATCGGTCCAGGAACTTGGAAGGATCAAATTGCGACCCACTACCATTTTCCTGATCTCCTTCCTGCTTCTGATCGCCAGTGGTACTTTTTTGTTACAATTACCGGCCCTCCGCATGGGCGATGTTCACCTCCGATGGATAGATTCCTTGTTTACTTCGACCAGCGCAGCTTGTGTTACGGGGCTTATCGTGGTGGATACACCCACTTTTTTTAATACAAAAGGTCATTTTATCCTCCTTATGTTGTTCCAGATAGGCGGACTCGGGATTATTTCTTTCGCTACTTTTTTCGCTTCTTTTATGAAAAAAGGGATGGGCCTTAAACAACAAAGCATGCTCAAGGAGTTATTCGACAACGAATCGCTAATGGGTACTGTTTCCCTGTTAAGGAAGGTTGTTTTTTATACCCTCACGATCGAGCTTATCAGTACCATCCTTCTTTATAACTTTTGGGGATCCTATTCATTTGCTAGTCCGGGAGAAAAAATGTTCTATTCTGTATTTCATGCTGTTTCAGCTTTCTGTAATGCGGGTTTTGCTCTTTTTACAAATGGATTGGCGGAGGTCGGAATAAGTACAAACTATATCCTGCACATGTGTGTCGCAGCCACGATCTTTTTCGGAAGCCTGGGTTTTCCTGCTCTTCGCGATATTTTTGAGATCCAGAATGTGCGCGAACGATTAAGCAAACCCTGGAAAAAATGGAAGCTGAGTACGCAGATCGCGTTTTATGGCTCCCTGATCCTTATCATTTTTGGTGCACTCATGTTTTACCTGCTTGAAAGAAACGGGGTTATAGCCGGTGCGAGTTCCATGCCGGCTCTTGTTACTTCGATATTCCAGTCGGTAACCACCCGGACGGCCGGATTTAATACGGTGGATTTTTCATTGCTTGGCACTCCCATCCTGATCATATTTATCTTCCTGATGTTTATCGGGGCTTCCTCAGGAAGTACAGGAGGAGGGATCAAAACCTCCACTTTTGTGGTCATTTTTACGGCCATACTTGCTACGGTTACCGGTCGCAAAGTGGTGACACTCGGGAGAAGGACCATTTCCCAGGAACTCATTTACAAAGCTTTTGCGGTATTTATCTTTTCCGCGACCTTCATCTTTATTTGCGTGGTACTGCTGGTTATTGCCGAACCCGGCATTGAAGTAACCCGTTTGGTTTTTGAAGAAGTTTCTGCCTTCGCAACGGTTGGGCTTTCAACAGGGATCACGTCGCAATTATCCGATTTTAGCAAAATGGTCCTGATCGTTTCCATGTTTGTCGGGCGTATTGGTATCCTGTCGCTCGCTTTCTCCCTGAGTGTTTCAAGTAAATCAAACGACTACCTGTATCCCAAGTCGCACATTATGATCGGCTAGGGTCGCTAATCCACGCTTATGGCGTTTTGGTCGATTAGCCGGGTAGCCTCATGAACACAGGAGCCGCTTAATTTCATACCTTCGTTCTGTGTCGCAGTTACGCCTGTTTTTACAATTGGGAGGAGAGAGTTTCTCCATGGCCATGCAGGCCTTATGGATGAACAAGCTACGTTCCGTCTTGTCGCTGGCCGGGATCTCCATCGGCATATTTTGTATTGTGTTGGTATGGACCTTCGTGGATTCGATGGAAGCCAATATCAACAAAAGTTTCGAGTCGCTTGGGCAGAACGTCGTGTACGTGCAAAAGTGGCCCTGGGAATTCAGCAATGATTACCCCTGGTGGAAGTACATGAACCGACCCAAGGCTACGCTCAAGGAATCAAACCTCTTGAAAGAACGATTGGAAGCCCAACCTGCCGTAGACCAGGTTTCGTTTATGTTTCGTTTTTTTCAGCGAACGATCAAAGCGGAAGGGAACAGCATAGAAAACATGAGCGGCATTGCCGTGGGGCACAATTATGACTTAATTAACCCGATAGCTATCGGTAGTGGCCGGTATTTTACGGAAAGTGAATCGCGCCTTGGAAAGCCGGTTATCTTATTGGGATATAATGTGGCGATAAACCTGTTTGGAACCGCTGATGTAGCCGGGAAAGAGGTTCAGTTCATGGGCAGGAAACTCCTTGTGGCGGGTGTGCTCAAAAGAAAAGGACAATCCATCCTGGGGAGATCGGAGGACGACTCGGTTATCCTGCCTATCAATTTTTTAAGGAAAGTGGCCAACCTCAACCGGAGTGGTGAACCCAGCATTGTTGTAAAAGGAGCGGACCAGGTAAGTATGGAGGATCTGCAACTGACCATACAAGGGGCCATGCGCTCGGTGAGAAGGCTCAACCCGCGCGACGACGATGATTTTGCCATGAACAGGATCACCATGCTAACGAGTATTATTTCAGGGATTTCTTCTGTTTTACATACCGGGGGGAGTATCATCGGGGCCTTTTCGATACTGGTTGGAGGTTTTGGTATTGCCAATATCATGTTCGTATCTGTCAAGGAAAGAACCGCACAAATAGGCATTCAAAAGGCTCTTGGTGCTACCAACGCTTTTATCCTGTTCCAGTTTCTTACCGAAGCAGTCATTTTATCCCTTATTGGAGGACTGATCGGCGTTTTTTTCGTGTTTATCGGAAGCAAGGGTATTTCCATGGCCATGGATATTGATGTGTTCCTGTCCGCCTCAAATTTTATTTTGAGTAACGTGATCTCGGCTGTGATCGGCCTTGTTGCCGGGATGGTTCCTGCGTTCACGGCAGCACGCATGGACCCGGTTGAAGCCATGCGATCCAAGTAAAGTGAGACAGAATTTGCAGGAAGGGTTTATATTTGTGAGCAGATGAAAATTTCGAATGAATCCAAAGTAGGCATATTTACAGCCGTGTCTATTACGATCCTGATCCTGGGGTATAATTATTTAAGAGGCCGCGACCTGTTCACCAGTACCAATACCTATTATGCGGTGTTCAATACGGTCGACGGACTGATCGCATCTAATCCTGTGCTTATCAACGGATACCGTATCGGGCAGGTAAAACATGTGGAGCTGCTTACCGACGACAGCCTGAAATTATTGGTTGAAATTGAGGTGATCAGCAGCATCGATGTTCCTGCCAATTCAACGATCAAAGTGTATAGTTCTGACCTGTTCGGTTCCAAGGCGGTGGAGCTTGTCCTGGGCGATGATCCAAAATTGGCCCAAAACCGGGATACCCTCATCCCGTATATGGAACCCGGATTCGTGGATAATCTGAATCAGATCACCGAACCCCTGCGTGACAAGGTGAAAAGTATACTCGAAGGACTTGACAGCACCTTTAACGGGGAGTCGGGAGCAGCGCTCAGGGAGGCCATGGAAAAACTTCCAACCACGATGAGCAGCCTGAACGGAACGCTTGCCTCCGTCCAGAATACCATGGATACCAAGGTGGCCACCCTGCTGGATCATGCTATTTCCATTGAAAGAATGATCCTCGATAATGAAGCGACCATCAAACGTACCTTCACCAAGATCGAAACCTTTAGCGATACCCTGAATGCCCTGCATCTGCAGGAGACCATGAGTCGCGCGAATGATGTGCTGGCGAGTCTGGATACCACCCTGACCAATATCAACAACGGAAAGGGCACCTTAGGCCAGCTTGCTCAGAACCAGTCTTTGTATGATGAGATGGAAAAAGTGAGCAAAGACCTCGATGCCCTGCTCAAAGACCTGAAAGAACATCCGGGACGGTATGTAAGGATATCCGTGTTTGGGAAGAAAGACAAATAAGAGTTTTCAGTTTTCAGTGTTCAGTTTTCAGTGGCGCATGAGTAATCTCGCGCGGCGACGCGGAGAGCTTGGTTTTTGAGTGCGTGTATTGCTTACGCCTGTGTAAAGGCGCGGTTTTGTTTGCTTTTGATAACTTGTTAGCAGCTATGGTCTATGGTCCATGGTCTATGGTCCCTTTTCTGATTTTACTCAGTTTTCATCTATTTTATGTGAGCTATCTTTGCCCCAATGAAACACTGGGAAAAGTTGTCGGCTGCTGAGATCCAGAAACGGATCTTTCATGCCCTGGATAAAAATGTAAACTTTTATGAGGAGACCGTTGTGGGTGTTCCTGCGAGCCACCTCGACAGCAAGGTGTTTTATTCGGATGCCAATTTTTTAAAAGACGCTCCTTTTTTATCCGCTCTGATCAACAACCCTAACCATATCGGTTGCCATACCCTTGGAAAATCGGAGAGCTTTTTTTCCGGCACCCAGGAAATCGAAAGGGAACTTATTTCCATTTGCGCCCACGATATCCTCAAAGGGGAGGGCGAATTTGACGGATATGTGGCCTCCGGAGGTACCGAGGCCAATATCCAGGCTGCCTGGATCTACCGGAATTATTTTATGAAAACATTTGGCATCCCCGCCAATGAAATTTCCCTTCTGGTATCGCAGGACGGCCATTATTCCATGGCCAAAGCGGCCAACCTTTTGGGACTGAATATGGCCATTGTCCAGGTGGATGAGGCGACCCGAAAAATCGATACCGGCGCCATAAATAAAGCGATCAGCGGCATCATTGAAAGAGGAGGCAAAGCCGTCATTGTTGTGGTGAATATGATGACTACCATGTTTGGTTCTGTGGATGATCCCCAACTCTATATTGATGCTTTAAAAACAGCGCAACTTCCCTTTAAACTGCATGTCGACGGAGCCTATGGCGGTTTCTTTTACCCTTTTAGCGGAGAAGCCAATATTCCGGATTTCCGTATCCCTGAAATCACTTCTGTTACACTCGATGCCCACAAAATGGTGCAGGCACCTTATGGAACGGGTATGTTCATCATACGAAAAGGTTGGATGCAATACGCTGCCACCAAAGAAGCCAGCTATGTGGAAGGCGAAGATTCTACCCTGATCGGTTCACGTTCCGGCGCCAATGCCCTGGCGATCTGGATGATCTTGTGCACCTACGGTCCATACGCCTGGAGGGAGAAAATTTTCGTTTTGCAAAAACGCAGCGACTGGCTGGAAGAGCGTCTAAAATCCAAAGGCATTAACTATTTCCGCCAGGCCGGTTCTAATATCCTTACCATCCGTGCAGAACATGTACCCCCTGAACTTGCTTCGAAATATGTCCTTGTTCCGGATAACCACGATAACCCGCAATGGTATAAGATCGTGGTGATGGAGCATGTTACGATTGAACGGCTTATTTTGGTGGTTGAGGGATTGACGTAGTTTTCAGTGTTCAGCGGTTTGCAGTTCGCCTGCGAAAGCCCGATCCCTCCGCGCCTTTGCGCCTCCGCGTCTACTATTCATGCGCCAGCCAACGTGCGCCAGCGACCACGCCATCAATACCACAGTCCCGGCAACTCCTCCGGCAAATTCATCAATATCCTCCACTCTTTGGGATATTGACTATTACTCCGGTTCCCCAGGTTTTTTACAAAACCCAGTCCCTGTCCGAGATAATTGAGTTTTAGCCAGCCCAATGGCTGTTCCGGAAATTTGAGGTCGTCGCGGCGAAGAAAATGCAACGCCTCCTTGCGGGTCAATTCTATTTCGGGAAAGGCGTTTGGATCCGACAATAGCGAAAAGGCCAGTTCGGCGGCAGGTTTCCAATCCCTGCCGGCTTGTTCGGCGACTTTGGTACCGATATAGATAAGGGGCAGGGAATGGAAGAGTTCTCCGGCCAGCTCCTTTATATTTTCGGGAACGGCATATTTTCCATCGTACCAATCAAAAAGATAAGGCTTGTTTTTAAGCGAAAATCCCAAATCCTCTTTGGCCGGTTTTCCCGGGTAACTGGCCTCCTTTTTTGCCGAATGGACAGCTTCTCCCTTTTTTTGCAATAAGGCGATAAAAAAGCCTTCTCCGGAGGTTTTATGCGGATAAAAGGCATAACCGATACTCCCGTTTTTTTCTTTTTTCGTGATGTTCCACGCGGCAGGAAAGGGGATGGGTAAAGTATGAACCCCATGCTCCAGGGCCAGCCATTCCATATTGGCTTCGTTTTCTTCCTCCGACCAGGTGCAGGTGGAATAGATGATATACCCGCCTGCTTTCAGGCTGGGCAGGATATCGGAAAGGATACGTTTTTGCCGGGAAGCACACAGGCCCACATGTTCTTCCGACCATTCTTCTCTCGCGGCCTCATCCTTACGGAACATACCTTCCCCCGAGCAGGGGGCATCTACCAGGACCAGGTCGAAACTCACCCTGCTTTTTTCGAAATGTTTAGGGTCGAGGTTACAAACGGCCACATTGGGAAGTCCCCATTTAATGACATTTTCTTTCAGGGTCTGTGCCCGCGATTTGATGACTTCATTCGCCAGCACCATTCCGCCTTTTTCATACAGGTGGGTAGCCAGCAAGGTGCTTTTTCCTCCCGGGGCGGCACAAAGATCGAGTGCCAGGGCTCCCTGAAGGTCCAACTGGTCCAATACAAAGCCAATGCTCATGGAACTGGCCTCCTGCACATAATACATGCCTGCATGGAAGGCAGGGTCGAGGGTAAAAGAAGGCCGTATCGGCAAATAGCGTCCATCCTTATTCCACAAGGTTTGCGGCAGTTCAGGCAAATGGGGAAGGGGTTTGTAGGGATTCAGCCTGATGCTCACCGGAGCGGCTTCAGCCAATGCCCCAAAAAGAAGGTCAGCCTCTGTGGGAAGCTGACCGCGTATTCTTTGTTGAAAGGCCGATGGAAGATCCATCTTAAATGATCAACATGGCGTCCCCATAACAGAGGAACTTGTATTTTTCTTTCATGGCCACCTTATAGGCTTCCATCAAAAAGTCGTAACCCGCGAAAGCAGCTGCCTGCATCATCAGGGTAGACATAGGCGAATGGAAATTGGTAATAAATCCATTGGCGATGGAAAAATCGTGGGGTGGGAAAATAAACTTATCGCTCCATCCCTGGGATGCATTTAAAGTCGCTTTGGAACTAACCGATGATTCAATAGCCCGCATTACCGATGAACCGATCGCTACCACCCGTTTTTTATTGGCAATCGCCTCATTAACAAGCTTCGCAGTATGCTCCGGAATACGGTAATGTTCGCTGTCCATTTTGTGTTTGGTCAGGTCTTCCACTTCTACATCGCGGAAAGTTCCCAAACCAGTATGCAAAGTGATATCGGTAAAGTGAACCCCTTTGATCTCCATCCGCATTTTCAGTTCGCGTGAAAAGTGCAAACCTGCAGTAGGAGGGGCCACGGCTCCTTCTTCTGTAGCAAAAATAGTCTGGTAGCGTTCGCTGTCGTCCTCATCAACCGGACGATTGATATACTTCGGCAAAGGAGTTTCCCCCAATTTGTCGATGATATTCCGGAACTCCTGGCGGGTACCGTCAAAAAGGAAACGGATGGTACGGCCGCGTGAAGTGGTATTGTCGACTACTTCCGCAACGAGGTCATCATTGCCAAAATAGAGCTTATTGCCCACACGGATCTTACGAGCCGGGTCAACAAGTACATCCCACAAACGCAATTCTTCATTCAACTCACGAAGCATAAATACCTCGATCTTGGCGCCGGTTTTTTCCTTGTTGCCGTATAAACGGGCAGGAAACACCTTGGTGTTGTTGAAGATGAACACATCCTGATCATCGAAATAATCAAGGATATCGTGGAAGATTTTATGTTCAATAGTCCCTTTGGCGCGGTCAAGAACCATCATACGCGATTCGTGACGCTGCTTTGCCGGATGTTGGGCAATCAGGGATTCTGGAAGATCAAACTTATATTGGGAAAGCTTCATGGACTGATTAAAACAAGGCCGCGAAAGTAGGTAAAACGGAGGTGAAAATCAAGGTCTTTCCTACTTTTCAACTTCCGTCTTGTAACTTACAAAGGCTTTAAATATGGATGTAGCCAATTCTTCCCTGCCCTCGGTGCTTTTGAGGTAGGTGCGTTCTTCCACATTGGTCATAAATCCGGTTTCAATGAGCACGCTCGGGGTGGCCGTTTTCCATAAAACAAGGAATCCGGCTTCTTTTACACCGCGACTTTTGTTCTGTTTTTTCCGTTTGCCGAATTCTTTTTCAATTTCCGAGGCAAAAAGGATACTCTGCTCGCGGAAGGCATTCTGGTAAAAGCTGAAAATAATATGTCCTTCAGGGGAATTCGGGTCGAATCCTTCGTATTCGGATTGATAATCGTCTTCCAAAAGGATGGCCGCGTTTTCTCTTTTGGCTACCTCGAGGTTCCCGTCGTTTTTGTGTGTTCCCATTACATAGGTTTCAGAACCGTGGGCCGAAGCATTGGAGCTGTGGTTCACGTGGATGGAAATGAACAGGTCGGCGTGGTTGCGGTTGGCGATGTTCGAACGTTCGTTCAGTTCAACGAAGCTGTCGTTGAGGCGGGTATAGAAAACTTTTACCTCCGGATATTTTTCTTTGATAAGGGCACCGAGTTTTTTAGCTACGGCCAGGGTCACTTCTTTTTCCTTAAGACCCTGCGAAACAGCGCCCGGGTCCTTGCCTCCGTGCCCGGCATCGATCACCACCACCCGAATTTTATTGTCGATAAAATTCAGCGTTTGGAAGGAGCTTGCCAGCACGGCGAAAAAGCTTAAGCATACAAGTAGTGTATTTCTCACTTTTGTGGTGTTGTTTTGAAGCGGTATAAAGTTTGCGAAACAAAGCTAATCTCAGCATCCGACAATTGAAGCCTCTAAGCCTGTTACTTATCCCTTGCGGAATGTTAATTGCCTGCCTCTTCGGCCCGCAACCCTTACAGGCCCAGGATTCCAGCGATTCCAGATTAGTATACACTCCTCCTTCTCCTGACTCCTCCCAACCGGTGCCGCGCAAAATTTTTAAGTCCGCTTTGGATGATGAAGTCACATATAGTGCCAGAGATTCGATCAAAATACGCGTCAAAGACCAAAAGATCTTCCTTTATGGGGATGCTATTGTGAAGTACAAGACCATGGAAATTAGGGCAGAAGTGATCTCCATCAACTTTAAAACCCAGACCATGGATGCCGGTTACCGCGTGGATACGAACGGGGTGAGAGTGGGCATTCCTCATTTTAAGGACGAAAAGGACGAGATGAGCTCAGATTCCCTTCGCTATAATTTTAAATCGAAGAAGGGAATTATTTATGGATTGGTAACGACTCAGGCCGATGGTTTGGTGTATGGAGAGATCGTTAAAAAAGACTCGGCCAATAACATGTATATCAGCAAGGCCCGATACACGACCTGTACCGATACCGGCCATCCCCACTTCTATATACAGGCGAACCGGATGAAGATCATTCCAGGGAAAAAGATCATTTCCGGTCCGGCTTTCTTTTTTGTAGGCGATGTGCCTACACCCGCGATCCTGCCCTTTGGTTATTTCCCGATCACACGCGGACAAACCTCCGGGATCATCATGCCGAATTATGGTTATTCGCAGGACAGGGGCTATTTTCTCAGGAATGGAGGCTACTATTTCGGGATCTCTGACCGCCTGGATTTTGCCCTGACAGGCGATATTTATGCGAATGGGAGTTGGCGCGGACAAGCCACGAGTTTTTATGCCAAGCGCTACAAATACAGCGGAAACGCGACCCTCAGTTATGCCGTAAATAAAAATAATGAACCCGAAGATCCCGATTTTTTTAAGTCGAACGATTTTCTGTTCAACTGGACCCATTTGATGGATAACCGGGCAAGGCCAAAAACGAATTTTAGTGCCTCGGTGCAATTGGGAAGCAGCAGTTACCTGAGAACCAACTCCTATAATCCGAGTGACATGGTAAGCAATACCATGAATTCGAGCATCAACTATTCCCGTTCCTTTCGGGTAGCCAACCTGAGCACCACTGCCCGTCATAGTCAAAATACCAATACAGGCAATGTGGATGTGACCTTGCCGGATATCATTTTTGACGTCTACCGCTTTTTTCCTTTCCGCGGCAAAAATTACAGCTCGGCGAACAGCAAGTTTTACCAGGATATCGGGATCACCTATTCCACCAAATTCAGGAACCAGCTGAATACCGGCGACAGTACATTTTTCACCCCGCAGTCGCTCACAGCCATGCAGTATGGGGTGAACCATTTTGTCAGTGCAAGCGGGAATTTTAAATTGCTGAAGTACCTGGCATTTTCACCGGCAGCCAACTATACCGAGTACTGGTATTTCCAGTCCACACAGAAATATTTCGACCTGACCGAAAATGCCGTGAACATCGATACCAATTATGGCTATGTGCGCGGCTATGAATACAATTTCTCAGCAAACCTGAGAACCATGGTGTATGGAATGTATCAGGTCAACGGCAAAAAAATATCGGCCATACGCCATGTAATGACACCGGCTTTGTCGTTTAGCTACCGTCCCGATTTTTCCAAGCCTGAATACGGTTTTTATAAAACCGTCGCCACAGATTCATTCGCCACGAAGTCTGTTACCTACAGCATCTTTGAAAAGGGCATTTTTAACGGTCCCGGAGCAGGCAAATCCGGGGTGTTGGGCATGAGCCTGGTCAATAACCTGGAGATGAAGGTGCGCGATAAGTCGGATACACTGACCGGTTTCAGAAAAGTAAAGATCCTGGATGTATTCAGTGTGGCAAGCAGCTATAACCTGTTGGCGGATTCTTTGAGGCTGGCCCCGGTAGTTTTTGAGCTAAGGACCATCCTGCTCAAATATTTCAACCTGCAATTCAATACCAGTTATACCGTTTATGGATACCGCATCGACACAACGAGCGTGGTGTATACCGCAGGGTTGTTAAAGGACCAGAACGGCAAACTGGCCCGTATGCTAAATGCGCGGGTTTATATCACCACCTCCCTGAATTCGGAGACCTTAAAGGGTAAAGCTACCCCGGGCAGGTTAAGGCCCTATATGCA
>JAKFCJ010000073.1:0-13325 GCA_036676705.1 Bacteroidota bacterium | reverse complement strand
CATGCTTGCCAAAGTGCTGGCGCATCCGGCCCGTATCGCCATTTTGCAGCACCTGATCCAGGCAAAAACCTGCATCAACAGCAATCTGGTGAATGAGCTGGGCCTGGCCCAGGCCACCATGTCCCAACATTTGCGCGAACTGAAGGATGCGCAACTGATACAGGGAAATATTGAAGGAGTCAGCATGAGCTATTGTATCAGTCCGGAAAAATGGCTCCATGTCCGTTCCCTGCTCAATGCTCTTTTTGATTCTTATCCAAATTCTAACTGCTGTTAACATGAAAAACGCAAAAGAACTTAAAACGCTGGTACAGGAAAAGTACAGCGAAATTGCCCTGCAGGACAAATCCGTCAATGCCGCTTCCTGCTGTGGTGCCGGACCCGTTTCCGGAAAAGTTTATACCATCATGTCGGATGATTATTCGGCGATGGAAGGCTATAACGCCGACGCCGATCTCGGCCTGGGCTGCGGGCTCCCTACCCAATTTGCGAAAATCCAAAAGGGGGATACCGTTATCGACCTGGGCAGCGGCGCCGGTAATGATGCCTTTATCGCACGGCATGAAACAGGACCGGAAGGAAAAGTAATTGGTATCGACTTTACTCCGGCAATGATCCAAAAAGCCAGGGAAAACAGTGACAAACTGGGATACAACAACGTGGAATTCCGGGAAGGTGACCTTGAAAATATGCCCGTGTCAAATGATGTGGCGGATGTGATCGTGAGCAATTGTGTGCTCAATCTTGTGCCGGATAAAACACAGGTTTTGGCTGAAATTTACCGGGTACTTAAACCGGGAGGCCATTATAGCATTTCGGATATCGTGCTGGTAGGCGACTTGCCAGAAGCCCTCCGGAAAGATGCCGAAATGTATGCGGGCTGTATCAGCGGGGCCTTGCAGAAAGAAGATTACCTGCAAAAGATCAAAGCTGCCGGTTTCCAAAATATTCAGGTTCAGAAGGAAAAGGTGATTTTACTGCCGGATGATATTTTAACTGCTTACCTCAGCCCGGAGGAAATTTCGGCCTTCGCAAAAAAGGAAAACGGTATTTTCAGCATCACCGTTTATGCCGAAAAACCCGGGACCAAAAAGAAAATCCAGCTTCAGAATCTGGGTGCTTTGGAAGCCTCATGTTGCACACCGGGAGGAGGCTGCTGCTGATGTTATTTCCGGAAATAGACCGCTATCTGAACAGTCTTGTTCCTTCTGTTGAAGGGGCAGAGCGCATGGAAAAATGGCAGGCACTTGGCCGCTCCCTTAAAAAAAGCGATTTAAAAGGAGCCGTCAATTTTATCTGTACCCACAATGCACGCCGAAGTGTGTTGAGCCAAAGCCTGGCTACAGCCCTCGCCTACCGCTCAGGCCTTAAAGACCTGGTATTCTTGTCGGGCGGTGCAGAAGGAACCTATGTGCATCCCAACAGCATCGCTACATTGCAGCGTATTGGTTTACGGCTCCTTTCAAAAAGTGAAGGAAACAATCCGCTTTATGAACTGGCTTACGCCGATGATGCAGCCCCATTGCGGATATTTTCGAAAACCTTCGATGACCCGAGCAGTCCTGCCCCTTATCATGCCGTGATGGTCTGTTCCAAAGGAGATGCGGCATGTCCCTTTATTCCGGGTGTAGCCAGCCGAACCTTAATTCCTTTTGAAGACCCGGGTGCATTTGACGGCACCCCCGTAGAGGAAAAAGCCTATGACGCAAGTGCCGCCCAGATCGGCCGGGAAATGCGTTATTTTTTCGAGCAGATCATTCCTTAGAACGCTGGCGTATCCCTTCATAAAGAGCCACGCCACAGGCTACCGACACATTCAGGGAAGCGGTTTTACCACTCATGGGAATGGCTGACAGTTCGTCGGCCATGCGCAAAAGCTCGTCGCTGATGCCCACATCTTCAGCGCCCACAATAAGTGCGAGAGGTCCCTTTAGATCGGTTTCATACAAGGAAACAGGGCCTTTTTCAGTAACCGCCACGATTCGTACGCCGAAATTCTGAAGTTCTTCCATCGCATGGCGCAAACTTTTTTCCCGGCAGATGGGCATGCGCATCAAGGCCCCCGAAGAGGTTTTTATCGCATCTTCATTGATCGGGGCGGCATTCCTTTGCGGAATGACAAGAGCGTGAACACCTGCACATTCGGCTGTCCTGGCTATAGCGCCGAAATTGCGTACATCGGTAACGCCATCCAAAACCAAAACAAGGGGAATTTCTCCATTTTCGAAGGTCCGGGTAATGATCTCATGGAGCTCGACAAACTCAACCGGAGAAACCACTGCCACCACTCCCTGGTGCAATTTTTTGGTAAGGCGGTCCATTTTGAAAGAAGGAACGACCATCAGAGGAATATCTAATTCCTGGCAGCGTTGGCGGATCTCATCCAGTCCCGATTTTCCTTTTTCCACATACACACGATCAATGACACTATCGGAATTTAATGCTTCCTGCACGGGATGGATCCCGTAAATTAACTGCTGATTCATTATTGTATGGGGGCTTGGGGCGCATATTCCGCCAGTTTTGTTATAAGTTCTGTACGTCCGTATTGCAAGGCTGTACGGTATATCTCAGCAAGGTTGTTTTCAGAAGCCTGAAGTGAATTGGCGACTTTTCCTCTTTTTGAGCCCGTAAATTGCTTGTAATACGTTACTAATTCTTCCTGTTCATCAAGGAAGCGATTAAGCAGTTCGTCGCCTTTTTCAATTTCCTTCACTTCATAGCAGGCTCGCGCCAAAGGAACGACCATTTGGGAAAATTCATACGGGACCCTTTTTGCCGGAATTCCATTTTCAATTCTATCGACCAAAGCCATGACAGAATCCTTTTTTCCCTGCATGGCGAGTTGCATGGCCAGGATACCAAAATAATTCCTGAATATCCGGCATTGGCGAATAACCTGCTCATCGAGCAAAACTTTAGGATCGTCAACCCCTCCCAATGAAATTTTATTCATCAACCGGTCGTACAAAACTTCCGGATCGCTGTTGATCGGTATTTGCGGATTGGGAGGCCTGCTCACCGGTACAAGGCGGTATACAAGTCCATCCAGGCGGAAATACGCCCCTAATCCCAAATGATTCGAATTGACCGAATTGGATGCAAAATAGATCGGGCGCTCAAAGTTGTTTTGTTGGATGAGGTCCAGGGTGATCCAGTCGGCTTTTAGTATCCCGGAAGACTCAATGGTAAAACGAAGTTCATCCACAAAATAGGGAATATCCTTTTCGCGAATGGTTCCGGAGGCCAGGGCCTTTTGCAGATCGGTTTTAATTTTCATGTTCCGAACCGGCATATAATTCACCTTTTGGTTAAAAAACCCTGGTATTTTTGTTCGTGGATTTTCATCGTCTGTGATAAAACTCAATACCTGTTCAAAAGGATAATATTCATTTTGATTGGCCGGAATATCCGGATTTTCAAAAAAGCGCAACTGCTCGCGAAGTCCTTTGGCATATTTTTCTTTCGGAACACTCAGTTTAAAAGGAGCCGAGCCCATTACCTGTTTGGTGAGCGCTTCGATATACCAATCGAAATTGAGGAGCTGGAGATTCACCACACGCACATCGGTACGGAATCCTTCCACATTTTGAACATACCAAAGCGGGTAGGTATCATTATCACCATTCGTAAACAAGATCGCATTTGGCTCGCAGCTTTCCAGATAGCCTTTGGCATAATCGACAACCACGGTGCGATTGGAACGGTCGTGGTCATCCCAGTTTTGGGCCCCCATCAATACGGGAACAGCGAGCAGAGAAAGTGCACCGGCAATAATAGCCGCCTGTTTTGCCTTTAACCAGCCCTTTAACCACTCGGCAAATTGCAGCACACCGAGCCCTATCCATATACAAAATATTTGAAAGGAGCCAACAAGGGTATAGTCCCTTTCGCGGGGTTCATAAGGGGGGGCGTTAAGGTAAATTGCGATCAAAATTCCGGTGAAGAGGAAAAGCATGGCAACGACAAAAAAATCGTTTTTGTTTCTGCCAAACTGGAAAAGCAAGCCCATCAAACCGAGAATAAGGGGCAGCATGAAGTAACTGTTTCTCGACACATCGTTTTCCCAGTTTTCCGGAAGATTCTTTTGCGGACCCAGGCGCATGGCATCCAAAGGTTTAATACCGGTGATCCAGTTGCCATTGATCGGGTCACCATCACCTTGAAGCATATTTTGGCGACCTGAAAAATTCCACATGAAGTAGCGCCAGTACATATGTCCGAGTTGGTACTTGAAGAAAAAGGCCATGTTTTGACCCATGGTCGGGACTTTTTCTTTCTTTGCATTTGCCCAGTACTCGTAACCCTGCGGACTGCTTGCTTTTTGCATGTCGCCCATACGCGGGAACAGGGTTATGTATTTTTCATCCCAAATATATTCGGCTTGTTTACCGGCATCTTCATAAGTTTCTTTTCCTTTCCGCCAGTCTTGTTTTCCTTCTTTTATATCGCGGGCGGGGGCATTAAAATAAGGACCTTTAAGTAGATCGCGGGAACCATATTGTTCCCTGTTCAGGTAGGAAACCAGGTTAAATGGTTCCTCCGGATTATTCATGTCGATGGGCGGGTTGGCCAGGGAGCGGATCACCACCATGGAATAGGAGGAGTACCCGATAAGGATAAATGCAAAACAAAGTAAACCTGTATTCAGCCACACTTTCCCCTGTCTGTGGCTAAACCAGATCAGGGCAATGAGCGTCCCGAATAGTAAAACTCCAAAAAACATAATGCCCGACCCGAAGCCCATTCCCAGAGCGTTCACGAAATATTTATCGAAATAAGCCGCAAGGGTCGGAATTCCAGGGATAACACCCACCTGGACAAAAGCGAGGATCAGCAGGCCTATTCCCGAGGCAATAAAAAATCCTTTGGTATTGAAGGGGTATTTTTTGAAATAATACACGTAGACGATAGCCGGGATAACCAGCAAATTGAGCAGATGGACGCCAATTCCGAGTCCGAGCAGGTAGGCAATACAGATCAGCCAGCGGTTTGCTCCTTCATTTTCACTGGCATGTTCCCATTTTAAGATACACCAGAATGTGAGGGCGGAAAGAAAGGAAGAGGCCGCATATACTTCAGCCTCTGCGGCTGAAAACCAAAAAGTGTCGGAAAAAGTAAGGGCCAATGCGCCAACCAAACCCGATCCGTAAACCAAAACCTTACGCTCCAGATCTCCGTATGCTTTATTCTGAAGGAGTTTTTCTGCGAAGTGGGTGATGGTCCAGAAGGTAAACATCACGCAAAGGGCACTTGTTACTACCGAAAGCATATTGACCATAAAGGCCACTCCCTGAGGACCGGAGGCAAACTGTGAAAACAGATTGCCCAACATCAAAAACAGAGGTGCACCCGGTGGGTGAACTACCTGGAGATGGTAGGAGGCAGAGATAAACTCACCACAGTCCCAAAAACTCGCCGTTCTTTCCACGGTGAGCGTGTAAGTGATCGCGGCTACCAGAAAGGTGAGCCAGCCAAGCAGGGTATTGATCCGTTTATTGCTCATGATTGCATGCAAAACTAGGTTATCTAAAACTTTCTAAAGAGGTAGATTTCATATTCGCTGCCATTTAAGGTCGCAGCAGGTACTTCCGGCTTTTGATGGTAGATCATTTCCAGCTCCGGACGTTGAAAAAGGGAGTCGATGGGTACCCGGGCCTCATTCGGTCCGAAATGGGCATCCCAAAAAATAATGGAGCCTGATGGGATGTCGCGGTTCCATGAAATTTCAGAAAGATCACCCCTTTGGCTCGGATCGAAAGGATCGATGTTTAAGATCACCGCCACACTCGGGGCAAAATAAAAAACGCGGGCCCTGTTTTCATAATAGGGTGAATTTCTCAACCAATTGCCGGCTTTGATGATCTCCTGCTTTTCCGTGTCACCGTGGTAAGGCGGACGATTTTGTTTGAAAGCACCCCTTATGGTTGTAAAACTTAAGACTGCCAGGAGGACATAACGGAACATCCTCAACTTCGGGTTAAGTCTTCCAAATACCCTATCGACCGCATAAAGCCCGATCAGGGCACAGGCGGGCATTACGGCTGCCATTACGCGGGTAAGTCCAAGTGAAGCACTTTTTCCCAGATACCAGACAACGGAATGGCCGACCAGAAAAATGAAAAAGGAACCGAATATAAAAAACATCCATACCCGGGTTTGTTCCGCCATTTTTTCCTTTCGGATGAACCTTGAAAATACGTTCCATACGAATATGACGGTCCCTAATACCCAAAGGACGTAAAGCGGGATGCCCCATATTTCTTTGACTTTCCCTACAAAATGCCAAATGGGTCCGCTTCCATAGATCGTGCTGGCGTCGTGATAGGGGTGGTTATGAATAACCCAGAATAGATCCTGGAAGTGCCGGGCTCCGGCTATGCTATAGGCCACAAAGCCGAGGGCGAGGAGAGGAATTGCCTTCCAGGCCTGTAAAACAATGAATCCAAGTGCAAAAACCAGGATTATCCCATATCCTTCGCTGCGAACAAAGGGCAAAAAAGAAACCAGGGCAGCGGCGAGCCAATACCGTTTGTTGACAGCTTCATAAATGGCCCAGCTCAAAATTAACCCAAAGAGGATCTCAGTGACGGCCGAACTTGCACAGAGGAAATAAACCGGGGCACTCAATAATAGCACTGCGGACAGCCAGGAGAAGCGCAAGCCCAGCTTTTCCGCACTCTTCCAAACCAACAAGGCACTGAGGCAGGCAAGAAAAGCGTTAAAAACAAGCGTGCCCAAAAAGCCGAGTTGGGCAAAAGGGATATTTAACAACACATAGAGCGGTTTCGCCCAGAGATCGAAGAGGTTGCCCGGATGTTCAGGCGCATAACGGGCAAAAAGGTGGTGCATCACATCGTCTTCCCCACCAGCCGTGCGCGTTGAATTGGCTGCTATCCATATAAATAATCCTAGAGGAAGGAGGAGTAAAAGCCACCTGTAACGTATCATTTCGTTTTTGTTAATGCCTCCCAATATTCCGCAGCACGGCGGGTATGCGGGATAACGATGGTACCCCCGACAATATTGGCCACGGCAAAGATCTCAAAGACCTCGGCGGTACTGAGTCCGAGTTCATGGCATTTTCCAAGATGGTATTTGACACAATCATCGCAACGTAAAACCATCGAAGCCACCAGGCCCAGCATTTCCTTGGTGCGGGTTGGTAAAGCTCCTTCTTCGTAGGTTCGGGTATCTAAATTAAACAGGCGTTTTAAAACCAGGTTATCCGCATCGAGAATCTTTTCATTCATCTGCTCGCGGTAGTCGTTAAATTCAGTAACAAGATTTGTTTCCATGGATCCAATAATTAGCGAAATATCCCCTTTTTCTTTTAAAGGCTCAGTTCCTTTTCAGGATCCCAAAATATTTTGGAGAAATTTTGGACCTGGTTCTCCATAACAATAACCCCTTCTTTTTCCAATAGCTCTTGCATGACCGAGGGGGATCCAAAATGGTGTTTACCCGTTAAAAGTCCGTTGCGATTCAGTACCCTGTGGGCCGGAACATCAGGCTGGCCGTGGGCTGCATTCATAGCCCATCCCACCATCCTGGCCGATTTTGCCGTTCCTAGATAACGGGCTATTGCTCCATACGAAGTAACCCTGCCGGGAGGTATCAGGCGAACCACTTCGTATACCATTTCAAAAAAACCCGTGTCATTTTTCATCTATCGTTTTCAAAATAAAGAATACGGGAGCAACTTTGCAGCATGTTTCATCGCAGTCGAATTAAATTTGGTTCCATTACCAATCTCACTGATGGGCGTTATGCCGCAGCGGTATATGCCGATTGGCTGGGCTTTTGTTTTATTCCCGGACATTCCCGCTATATTGAACCCATTAAGGCAAAAGAAATTATCGACTGGCTTTCGGGACCAAAAATGGTGGCTGAACTCGGATCGCTGATGCCGGATACCATGAAAAGCGCTTTGGAAGTATTGATGATCGATACGGTACAGGTAAATGAACTGAATGCTGCAAAAGCATGGATGCAAGCCGGTTTTGAGGTCATCCTTGAAGGTCCGGCCTCCCCGGAATTTGAAGGCCTTCGGGTATGCCTGCCTTCGGAATCCACTGATCCGGAACATGAGATCATTGACCTCAGCAGTTTGTCGATGGAGGAGATCCAAAAACACTGGCTTGATCCTGCTCCCTTTGCCATACAGGTGATCGGGGGAGACGAAAGTACACCGGGAATTCGCGATTTTGCCCAAATCGATGAACTCCTTGAGCACTATGAATTATGAGAGAACTGCCGCGTATTGCCCATGTCATCTCGCCAATAAGCTGGCGTGGAGGTGAGCAACAGGCCATTTATCTCTATGAAGAACTGGATAAGCTTGGGGTGTTTCAACTCATTTTGTGTGCAAAAGGTTCTGCAACAGAAAAGTACTGTGAAAGTCACGGTTTTCGCTTTCAATCCTTTAAAAAAAGACTGAATGTCGATCCCTTTTTTGCCCGTTTTATTGGCCGGGCATGCCGTGAAGAAAAGATCGATATCATTCATCCCCACGACTCCGGCGCCCATACCCTGTGCATACTGGCGGCTGATCTTTTTTCGAATCGCTGTGCGCTGGTTTTGCATCGCCGGGTTGACTTTCCAATTTCTTCGAGCTGGTTTTCCCGTTACAAATACAATCATCCCTCGATCAAACGGATCATCTGCGTTTCGGAAGCCGTTAAAGGGATACTCCAAAAGGACATTCGTAATAAATCCCTCCTTCGGGTTGTTTATGATGGAATTGATGTCGACGTGTTTGAGAAACCGGGCGGCACCCTATTAAGGAACGAATTTCACCTGGACCCGACCATTCCCATCGTTGCGAACATTGCCGCGCTCACGCAACAGAAAGACTATTTTACTTTTATCGATACGGTAGCGTTAATAGAAAAGGAAGGGCTGAAGGCCGCCTATTTTGCCTTTGGTAATGGTGCACAAAAAGAAAAACTGGAAGTTTATGCCCGTGAAAAAGGACTTCAGGACAAGATCCGTTTTGCCGGTTTTCGAAAGGATATACGCAGAATAATTCCGGAAATTGATGTCCTGTTATTTAGTTCCGAAACGGAGGGACTCGGAACAACGATCCTCGACTGTTTTGCGGCGGGGGTAGCTGTGGTGAGTACCGATGCCGGGGGAATTCCGGAGATCATGGTCCATCAAAAAACAGGATGGATGGGAAAAGTAAAGGACCCGCGATCTTTGATGGAGGGCGTAAAAATTGCGCTGACGCAGCCAGAAACGAAAAGGCAGTGGATCGAAGAAGGAAAAAAAAGGGTTCAACTGTTCCGGCGCAGCATCACGGCAAAAAAAACACTGGACATTTACCAGGAAATTAAAGCATCAGAAAAAAACTAATTTCGCAGCGCAATGAGCACAGAACGCATATTAATTATTGGTTCAGGCGGACAGCTTGGAACGGAACTTTGTGAGAGTTTACGTGGGATTTATGGTAATGCTAACGTAATCGCCACGGATGTAAAACCTATAAGCGGTGCTATCGCTGAGTCGGGGCCCTGCGAGGTAATGGATATCCTGGATAAGGCCCGGTTCACCGAGATCCTGGATAAATATAAGCCAAGCCAGGTCTACCTGCTGGCGGCCTTGCTGTCGGCTACGGCTGAGAAAAACCCCAAATTTGCCTGGACCCTGAATATGGATGGTTTGTTCCATGTTCTTGATGCAGCAAAAGAACGGGGAATTGCCAAAGTATACTGGCCGAGCAGCATAGCGGTTTTCGGACCAAATACTCCGCGTGTGCATACTCCCCAGCATTGCATCATGGACCCGAACACCATTTATGGGATCAGTAAATTAGCAGGAGAACGTTATTGCGAATATTATTTTGAAAAACACGGAGTGGATGTACGCAGCATCCGTTATCCGGGATTGATCGGTTACAAATCAGCACCCGGTGGTGGTACGACCGATTATGCGGTTGACATTTACCACCAGGCACTAACCCAGGGAACCTATAGCTGTTTCCTTTCGGAAGAAACCGAACTTCCTATGTTGTATATGCCTGATGCGCTGCGGGCTACTTTGCAATTGATGGATGCTCCGGCAGAGCAGATAAAAATTCGCAGTAGTTATAATGTTGCGGGTATGAGTTTTACTCCGAACGAGATCGCGGCTTCCATACGAAAAGAAATACCCGGATTTACGATCAGTTACGCTCCCGATTACCGCCAAAAAATTGCCGATTCCTGGCCAAAAAGTATTGATGACGGCATTGCCCGTGCCCATTGGGGATGGAAGCCGGAATATGACCTGCAGGGCATGACAGGAGATATGCTCGCCAACCTGCGGGAGATGAAAAGCATCAAATCTTAGTCGACATGAAATTTTTCGGTAAAAGGATAGGATTCCTTTTCCCCCCGTTCATTGATCAGGATCAGATCTCCTTCGATCAGGTAATTTCCTTTATTGAGGGATAAGAGGATAAAACGCTGGGTATAGCGGTCAACCTCAATATTTTTGAGGTCAATCCGTTTGCCATCGAGGGTAGCATTGCGGATCTTGATCTCCACCAATTCGGGCTTTTTGCTTTTGAATGCCACGTCGAAGATCGCGTTTTTGCCCTTTTTGACCTGGTAAAACTGGGCCGAATAGATCACCGGTTTTAAACTCCCTGAGGCCGATTTTGATTTTACTTCATACAGTTCCAGGCATTTTTCTACAATGGCCAACTCGAGAAGCAGGTAATTGTTCTCTTTCCAGCTTCGTAACAATACGTCCTTGTCGGATTGCAGGGGTTCGGGCGACCAATCAATGAGCAAGCCGGAATGCACCTTCATGGAATCATTGAAGCGGTTAATGACAACGCGAAACAGGTCTGCACTTTGATCCGCATTTTGGTACTTTTCCAGCTCTTCTTTCAGGTGTTGCATCCATATTTCACTGTTCTCATAGAGGGCTCGCGCAGGATTTGCTTTTTCATCTGCGCTAGTGAGTACAAAGGTTTTCCGGAGCAGGTTCACCTGTTTCTGAAGCAGTTCGTTGTTTCGGTCCAGCCTTTCGGCCACCACTTTTTCATCCACTACCTCTTCACAGGACAGGAGCAAAAGAACCAGAACGGATAAGATCCACTTCATACTGCTATAACGTAAAAACCGACCCCGGGGTACAGCTTTTGGGTCAGTTTTTAAAGTTAATACAAAATTAAGTGACTATTTCGCAGGCGACGGTAGTATAAAAAGATGCTGGCCACCAGGATGCCCAAACCTGCCACGAACATTCCCCAGGAGAATTGATCCGGAACAAATGCGGCCATTTCGCGCAATAGCAGGGGGTTTTCCGGATCGAATTTGCCATTGAATACCATGCGGATACTTTCTTCCATAAAGGTATAGAGCATGATAAAGCAGGCCAGGATCATTCCCGTCCATTCTTCAAAACGGATACGGAGATGGGCGCCTTTTTCCTCATGGTGACTGGTGATCAGTCCGAGGCCGATAAAAACCAGGGAGATCAGACAGGGAGCCAGTACCGGACCAAACCAGGGAAGCGGAATAAGGAAGAGGATATCCCAGGAAAGGATGGATTGCGGCCATTGGATAAAGAGGAAAAGAAATACATAATAGAAGATGTCCCAGATGCCGAAAAGCGCCAGAAAATAACCCAGGCGCGACCAGGTGTTCCTTCCGATCAGCACTGCAACGGAAAGGAGCATAATGATGGTGGCAGCCTCCCGAAATAGTTCCACCCAAAGGAGGTGTTCACTGAGGGGCTGCAACGGGAAGAGGTCCATTTTTTCGCCATAAAAAAGGGCCCGGAGATAAACGACTACGGCTGATTCGAGAGCGGCCATGGAGATAGCGAATACGCTTAACCATAGCCAGGTTTTTTTTCTTGTTTTCATATGGATTGGATTTTACTTTTTTTGCGTTGTCTGGCTGCCTGTTGTTCCAGAAATTCATGGGGCTTGAGTATGGGGTATGTCCATTCAAATGCAATGAAACCAAGTTGAATGGTTAGGATCAAAGGCAGGAGCATCATTTGAATTCGAATAAGCTTGTCGATGGTATCAGCGTACATCCAGTGGCCGATTATTTCAGGCCAAAGTTCCAGGGTTAACAAGAGGAGAGCCGCGTAGTACAGAAACATGAGGCCATGGAAAACCCGCCGTGCTAAACCTGGCCTGCCTCCTGCAAGAAATCCGATGAGTAGCACGAAGAGAAAATGAGGAAGTCCAAAGAGGAAAAAAAAGCTCAAAAAGACGGGCATGCAAGCCAACACAGTGGCAATAAGCTGATATACCAGCAAATACTTGTGGTATTGGGAATACGGGATTAATTTAACTAAAGATTCCATAAGGTTTTTAGATGATTAAGGGGTTGGGTTGCGTAAGTTTTCAGATCGATTTGGGAAAGTTTGCGTGCCTTCATTCCCCGGGAGTATTGGCGCCGGTATTCCTGGTATTTCTCCGGCATAAAAAAGGTTCCGAAAAGCATGACCGTTATCACCGGGATACTGCGGTTGCCGTTGCCGAATTCAAAATATTGCATGCATATTTCTCCCAACATATTCGCCGGGTAACCAAGCAGGGCATGTTTCATGTCGTGGGCTTCATAACCTGGCATGGGTTGGAGCTTATTTTGGCACAGAAAGAAAAAAGTTTGATTTCCCAGGCTCCCCGGGGGCATATCTGCCAGTTCTTTTAAGGTGATCGCCTCTCCTTTTCCCGCATAAACGGCTTTGCAAAAGGGGAAATAAACCTCCAGGGTCAAAAAATTAAAGATCTTTTCTCTCAGAACCATAAGGCTCTCAAAGTGCTTTGTATTGCAAAGTATCATGACAAAAAAAATCAGGGTTTAGGATTGATCAGTTTTTCAAGGGTATTCAAATGGTGTTCAAAGGCCTTTTTTCCGGGAACCGTGGCGGCATAGGAGGTAACGGGTTTTTTGCCCCGGAATTCCTTTCGCACATGCACATAACCCAGCTTTTCCAGGGCCACAATATGACTGGCGACGTTTCCATCGCTCATGCCCAGGAGTTCTTTCATTTCATTAAACTCAACCCAGTCGTTGACCATAAGTACCGACATAATGCCAAGCCGGGCTTTACTTTCAAATGCTTTATCCAGTGCGTCGAGGAGATGCTTCATCGTTCGTAGCGAAAATACATGATCGCACCGTAAATCATATGCAGGGCGCCGAATCCGAGTACCCAAAACAAAAGACTATAGGAAGGATAGAGGATAGCTAATGTTCCCAGAACAAGCATGGCCAGTCCCATTATTCTCAGCTCATCATAGGTATAACGGCTTGCAAAAAAAAGCCCGAGCCCGTAACATAAAAGGGTTGTGGGGAAAAACGCATCGGTGC
>JAKFCJ010000072.1:0-1559 GCA_036676705.1 Bacteroidota bacterium | reverse complement strand
CGATCCGCCGCCGCCCATGGAAAGACCGGCCACCGCACGGTAACGTTTATCCTTCTTTACCTGGTATTTCTTTTCGATATAGGGCATCAGCTCCTGGAAGAAGAAATCCTCATAATTCCAGTCCCCTTTGATGTCATTAAAGTATCCCCTGCGGCCAGTATCGGCATCCGGCATAACAATGATCATCGGGGTTGCCTTTCCCTCGCGAATCGCCTTGTCCGTAATACTCAAAACTTCGCCAAACTGAATCCAACCGGTTTGATCATCCCCGGAGCCATGCAGCAGATAAAGCACCGGATAATTCCGGCTGGAAGTTTCGTAATCAGGCGGCAGGTAAATGGCAAACTTCCTGTCACTCTTTAGACTTTAGGAGGGAAGCGAAAGGTTATCAAAGACCTTACCGGTCTGGGCAGCCAGCAACAGCGGAAGAAAAAGGAAGCAGATAGTCAGTCTAAGGAAAGGTTTTTTCATATGCACTTGAGATTAGTGATTAAAGATAGGCTATCCCCTGGCCTTAAACAAGCCAGCGGCAATGAATGCCTTACTCAATAAATAATTTAATTTTACTTTAAGGTTGTTGAAATTACCTGCTATATTGTGTCTGCAATACACAAGCATTTCTCTGACCAAACCAGCGCTTAAATATATGACGCCCCTAAGAACCTATCCAAACTTTATTCTCGCTTTCTTCCTTGTTCTATTTATCTTTTCTTCCTGTTCCCGTCGATCGGGCAAGGCCAGGATCCTCGTATTTAGCAAAACGGCAGGCTATCACCATGAGTCGATCAGTGATGGAATCGCCGCCCTAGAAAAACTAGGTACGGAAAACAATTTTGATGTTGACACCACCACCAATCCTACCTTTTTCAATCAGGATAGTCTGGAAAAATACTCAGCAGTAGTTTTTCTAAGTACCACCGGTGATGTCTTAAATAATTACCAGGAAGCGGAATTTGAGCGTTACATTCAGGCGGGGGGAGGTTACGCAGGAATACATGCGGCCGCCGATACGGAATATGAATGGGGCTGGTATGGACGCCTGGTAGGGGGGTACTTTTTTGACCATCCCGGCATAAATGATACATTCCCAAACGTGCAGCCAGGTATCCTGAATGTGCTGGACAAGGATCATATCTCCACCAATCATCTAACCGATCAGTGGAAAAAGACGGATGAATTTTATAGTTACAAAAAGCTTAATAAAGATGTTAAGGTCTTGATGACCCTGGATGAGAAAAGCTACCACGGAGGGCATAAAATGGGCGAACACCCCATGGCCTGGTACCATGAGTTTGATGGCGGACGAGCTTTTTACACCGCTTTAGGGCATACAAGCCAATCTTATGCAGAAGAAGCGTTTCTAAAACATATTTTAGGGGGTATTCAATATGCTATTGGTGACAACGACAAACTGGATTACGGCGACGCAAAAACGTTAAGTGTGCCGGAAGAAAACCGGTTCACGAAAACAGCCCTGGTGAACGGGCAGCTTTTTGAACCGACAGAAATGACAGTTCTTCCAAATCTGGATATCCTGGTGGCACAGCGTCGGGGTGAGA
>JAKFCJ010000071.1:0-4207 GCA_036676705.1 Bacteroidota bacterium | reverse complement strand
ATGCCTGGGGCGTGGCCGTGCCGCATATCCGGCTCAAGCTCGGCACGGCCGATGTCGATACCCTCAAGCGCGAGACCGCCGCATTGGTGGAAACCGTCGAGGGTGCGGGTGGCGCGCTCGAGTATACCGGCTCGCCGCTTGGCATCACCGAATATGGCCGCGGCGCCTACCCCGGTGCCGACCCGTTCAGCCGGCTCGCTTTCCGCACTCTGTTCAAGCGCACCATGGTGATGGGTGCCGCCATCCACGAGGCAGGCGGGGCCCGTATGGGAACGGACGGCGCACAATCGGTGCTGAACCCCTTCAATCAGGTATGGGACATGCCCAATCTTCTGGTCACCGATGCCAGCGCCTTCCCAAGCAGTGGCGTCTCGGGCACCACGTTGACCATCATGGCGATGACGGTGCGCGCGTGTCGCAACCTTGTCGAGGAGCTTGGACGCGGCGGAATCTGAACCCGCCCGCAGCCTGTGCGGCGACGGGTAGACGCGCGCCCGCCGCGGCTGCTACGGAACGGCTGACTTCGCCGGCCGGGGCCATGGGATCGCGATGAGCAAGCGTATCGAGACGCGGACGGCCGGGCCGTCCATCGCCGATGTGGCGCGGGAGGCAGGGGTGTCTAAAAAGACCCTCTACCAGCACTATGGCGACCGTAACGGGCTGGTGATGGCTGCGGTAGCGTATCATCTCAAAGGGGTTGAAATTTCCTGCAGGGGCATTTTTGAAGAACATAAAAACCCCATCGACCAGTTGCTCGGGGTGAGCATGTATTTCCATACCATGACCCGGCAAATAAACCCCAACCTCTTTTTTGAACTCAGCAAATATTTCCCCCAGGCCTGGAAACTCCTGAGCGATCACCGCCTCAATTTTGTGCAAAAACAAATTCGCAGCAATATCGACCGCGGTATTGAACTGGGTTTGTACCGGACGGATATGAACCCGGATATCATCTCCAAAATTTATATCTGTCTGATCGACCTGATCCTGGATGAAGACCGCTTTTCCAAATCCATCTACACCTTTAAAGAATTACAGAAAGAAATTATCTACTACCATATCCATGGTATATCTACTCCAAAAGGCATCCACTACTTAAATGAAAAACAACTCAGTCATGAATAAACTGAAATCCCTAATTATCATCCTGTTCCTGGGTATCGGAATGAAAGCCGGCGCCCAGAGTGAAAGCTCCACGATGACTTTACAACAAGCCATCGACTATGCCCTGAAAAACAATCCTGCCCTAAAAAATGCCGGACTCGATGTGGAAATTGCCCGCAAAAAAGTCCAGGAAACTACAGCGATCGGACTGCCCCAGGTCAATGCCCAAATTGACTATACCGGACAGCCCCAGATCCCCACCACGGTAGTTCCCAATTTTGTGGACCCGAACGGACCTCCCCTCGAATTTCAGATGGGAATTTCGCATACCGGTCTGGCCAAAATCAGTGCAAACTGGCTGTTGGTTGACGGAACCTATTTCCTCGGATTAAAAGCTGCCAAACAATATGTTGAACTTGCCTCGCGCATGCGTGCCGGTACCGAAGTCGATACCCGGGTAAACGTAAGCCAGGCTTATTATATGGCCCTGATCGCCGACCAGACCATAATTGCCATGGATTCGAATATCATCACCCTGCAAAAAACCCATGATGATATCAAATCCCTGTTTGAAAGCGGTTTTGCTGAAAAGATAGACGTTTCCCGATTGGCCCTGCAATTGAACAACCTGAAAATCCAACGCCAGCAGATGGAGAACCAGCGCCAGTTCGCGTACCGTATCCTCAAATTCCAGATGGGGATGAATGTGGATGCCCCGCTCGTACTCAGCGATAAACTCGAAAGCCTGATGACCACGGCTTCAACCATGGATACCAGCACCCAGGCAGTGATGACGAATCGTCCGGAATACCAGATCCTTACCCAGAGCCAGGTATTAAATAACATGAATGTACAACGCTACCAGATGGGGTATTTGCCTTCGCTCAGCGCATTCGGTTCCCACCAGCAAAATACATACGCCACGGAAGGCAATTTCGGAGAACTGGGAAGTAAATTTTACGGCGGTACCATGTGGGGACTCTCTTTAAAGGTTCCTTTATTCTCGGGCTTTCAAAGAAATGCGCTGGTTCAGCAGGCCAAACTGGAAACGGTTAAGACAAAAAACGAGCTCAATAACCTGGAAAGCGCCATCCAGAATGATGTGTTTAACGGGAAAAACAATTATCTCACCGCCAAACAGACGGTAGAAAACCAGCGTCAGAACTATGAACTCTCCATCGAGATCCGTGAGATCGCGCTGGCCAAATACCAGGAAGGTGTAGGTACTTCATTGGAGGTAACCACCGCCAACAGCGACCTGCTCCAGGCAGAAACCAATTATCTCAGCGCCGTTTATGATTTGCTGGTAGCTGAAATTCAATACAAAAAAGCTTTAGGATTACTCAATAAATAACCCACCCATCCATCCATAACGAACAAATAATAACCACCCCAAGATGAAAAAATTTGCCTTAATCCTTTCCGCTACCCTCTTTTTAGTGGCTTGCGGAGGAACTGAATCATTACAAGATCTCGAAAAACAAGAAGCCGCTATCCAGGCTGAAATTAAAAAGCTAAACGATAGCCTCACCAACGTGCAGGCGCGTATTACCGAACTGAAAGAAAGCGGGGATTCTAACAAAAAGGAATCATTACCCCAGGTGCGTTTGCTAACGGTAAGACCCGGAGAATTTACCCATACCGTTGCCATTCAGGGAATTATCAGCACCGATAATAATATTACCCTTTCTGCAGAAAACGGAGGAAAGGTGATGCGTGTTTATGTGAAAGAGGGCCAGTCGGTTGTGAAAGGACAACGTCTGGTGGATCTTGACGGAAGCGTGATCGAAAGCAACCTGGCTGAACTGCGTACACGGATGTCGCTGGCCAAACAGACCTATGAAAAACAACAACGTTTGTGGGAAAAACAGATCGGAACCGAAATGCAATACCTGCAGGCAAAAAATAACTACGAAGCCTTAAAAAACCAGGAAGCAACACTTTCAACCCAGTTGGACAAATTCCAGTTGCGTGCTCCGGTTAACGGGGTGGTTGATGCGGTTATGGTGAATCTGGGTGAGGTAACGGCCCCGGGAATGCCGGTGGTGCGCGTGGTGAACCTGAATGACCTGGAAGTGGTGGCTGATGTTTCTGAAAAATATGTGGGAGCCTTCAAAACAGGCGAGAAGGTTCGTGTTTATTTCCCTGCGCTGGGTGATACCCTTACGGCAAAGATCACTGCAGTTGGACAGGTCATCAATACCAATAACAGGACCTTTACCATGCACGTGTCCATTGCCTCCAACGATACCCGTTTGAAACCGAATTTGCTGGCCATCATACATGCCACTGATTTCAGGGATGCCAAAGGGATCAGCGTGCCTTCGAACCTGGTACAAACCATGGGCAACGAGAAGTTTATCATGGTGGCGGTGCAACAGGATACCGTTTACAAAGCGGAAAAACGCAATGTGGTTACCGGATTAAGCAGTGAAGGAACCATTTATGTGCTGAGCGGACTTCAGGACGGCGACCTGGTTATTACCGAAGGTCACCTCAATATTGAAGTGGGCGATATTGTTCAACCTAAATAAGCGACAGAAGCATGAGCGCATTAAAGGAAAAATTCAAAGAATTTAAACTGTCGAGTTTTTCGATAGAGAATAAAACCAGTGTTTACGTGTTGACCTTCATCATCTTTCTGGTGGGTCTGATCGCGTACAATACCATGCCCAAGGAAAGTTTCCCGGAGATCAAGCAGCCGACCATTTATATCGGTGGCGCTTACCCGGGTAACTCGCCGGTGGATATGGAAAACCTGGTGACCCGGCCTATTGAGAAGGAATTAAAAACCCTCAAAGGCGTTAAAAAATTCACTTCTACTTCCATACAGGATTATTCGACCATTATCGTGGAATTTGAACTGGATGTGGAAGTAAGCAAGGCCCTGCAGGATGTAAAAGACGCGGTGGATAAAGCCAAAGTTGACCTGCCCGCTGACCTGCCTGCCGATCCGAACGTATTCGAACTCGATTTTTCGGAGTTCCCGGTAATGAATATCAACCTGAGTGGAAACTTTCCCTATGATGTTTTAAAGGACCATGCGGAATACCTCGAAGAAGAGATCGAAAAGTTCCCGGAAGTATCGGAAGTCGATATCCGT
>JAKFCJ010000070.1:0-2124 GCA_036676705.1 Bacteroidota bacterium | reverse complement strand
ATGCCCAACACGCCTGCGCTGATCGGCATGGATTACACTTTGGGGGCCGAGATTGTGATAACAAGACGACTGGCACGACCAATGGTCTATCATCTTAGAAAAACAACCTTAACCATGAACAAACTCGCTTTACTCCTCGGATTTTTCCTGATCACAGGAACTGCTGCAATGGCGCAGGACCCCGACTTTTCAGCCGAAGATTACAATGTCCTCGGAACAGTCCCCGAAATTACCCTCGATTCGAACGAGGCCAAACAAGACATCATCTATATTTTCGATCGCATCTTTGTGGAATATATCGTTGATTCAGACCGGGAGCAGTATTTCCGCTGGCACGTTGTTCATAACCTGAAGTACATTAACGACGACAATGCCATTGAAGAACACAACAAAATGTATGTGCCGCTTTATTATGAAAAGAGCATTGAAAATTTGATCGTGCGGGTATACAAAAATGGCAAACTGATGTCTGAATCGTTGGCCGACGAGTTAAAAACCGTTGAACTTGAAGAAACCGAGATCAAACTTTTGGCCTTAAAAGGGGTTGAAAAAGGATGTATGATCGAAACCCTGGTCATCAAAAAATTACCCCTTGATCTTTATGATTTTGAATATTTTCAGGATGAAGCGCCCCGTCGTTCAGCGGAGTTTGCTTTGTATGTGCCAAAGTACCTGCGCTTTCGCGTACGTTCTTATAACGGGATGGTTGAAGCAAAAGCGGAAAGCGGATACAGCCGCCGTATGTATTCCCTGAAACAGGAAAACATTCCCGGATTGCTCGATGAAAAATACACCTTCATGACCTCCAACCGCATGCGTGTTCATTATACCATGCATGAAAACACGAACAGTGGTTATGTATTCCCCCGCTACAGCGAAATGGGTGAACAGTTTTACGAGGGGATCATGGAGAACTATTCCAAAGGAAAAAAGGTGGTAAAAACGCTGACAAAAAACGCGAAAGTCACCCCTGAGGATGAGGAGATGCTTAAGGTTTATAAGATTGAACAGTACCTGAAAACCAATATTGTGTCTATCCCTGGCTTAAAATCCGCCGATAAACTGGGTGATCTGTTCAAACAACACTACGGGTCTTCCCGTGATCTTTTGCGGATCTACATGTATGCCTTCCATGTTTTAGAGATCGATTATGAAGTGGTATTAACCTCCGACAGATCAAAAAGACATTTCGACCCTGATTTTGATACCTGGAACTTCCTCACCGATGTGCTGTTTTACTTCCCCGGTAGCAAACAGTATCTGGACCCATTTGCCAACTACACCCGTTTGGGACAGATCAACGACAATTTCCTCGGACATGAAGGGCTATTCTGCCGCCCATTTAAAACCGATGATGGTTTTGGCATCGGTTCCAAGATCCGGATGATCGAAAAAAATCCTCCTGCAGAAAGCCATGATGTTCATACCATCCATGTAAAACTGACCCCTGATCTTCAAAAAACGGTGATCGATTACAAACGGAATATGAGCGGGTATTCGGGTTTGACCCTGCGTTATGCCTATTACAGCCAGGATGCCGAAGATGCGAAAGAGATCATTGAAACTTTTGTAAAAGGAGAAGCAGAAGAATCAGAAATTGAGATGGGTGAAATAAATAATACGGATCACAGTGACCCGGAAGCACTCAAAAAGCCCTTTGAGATCAATGCCAAAATAACCACGGCCTATTACGTGGAAAATGCCGGAGACAAGATCCTTTTAAAGGTAGGAGAATTGATCGGGGCGCAAACGGAAATGTACAGCGAAGAACCGCGCCAACAACCCATTGAGATCGAACACACCCATAAATATGTGCGCAATATCACCATTGAAATTCCTGAAGGTTACCAGGCAAAAGGATTGGAAAAATTGAATATTGACCTGCAGTATAAGAACCTTGCCGGCGAATATTCCATGGGTTTTGTATCCAGCTATAAGATCGAAGGAAACAAGATCATTATTACCTGTGAGGAGTATTACTATGACCTGACTTATCCGATCATTCAATACGATGATTTTGCCCGGGTGATCAATGCTGCGGCTGATTTTAATAAGATCTCGGTATTGATCGAGAAAAAGTAGGGAAGTAGGGAAGTATGGAGGACGGGAAGACGGGGGACTGAT
>JAKFCJ010000069.1:0-4882 GCA_036676705.1 Bacteroidota bacterium | reverse complement strand
AGGGTGAGCAGGGGTTTCATCGTAAAAAATTTGAACCAAGGTACGAAGCAATAACTACGGAATTGTCAGATTATTGTCAAATTTTAAGTTTCGAACAATTTTTTATCGAAAATCCACTTCATTTCCTAAGTTTGAATGGATGATAGATACCCGCGAGCTCAGTGCCATGGTCCTTTTATTGGACGACACCGATGAAGAGGTGGTGCGTATGGTAGAGGAGCGTATTCTGTCGCTGGGCGAGGAGGTTGTGCCCCTTTTGGAGGACCAGTGGAGCCAGGGTTTCAGCATGACCCACCAGCAGCGTTTGGAAGAGCTGATCCGCAAGATCCAGCAGGATGGGGTAAAAGACGACCTGAAAAAGTGGGTTTTGTCGGAAGAACAGGACCTCTTTGAAGGCATCGTGATCCTGAGCCGCTATCATTTTCCGAATATTGATAAAAGGGACCTGAGCAACCGCATCGATAAAATTAAACTCGATGCCTGGCTCGAACTGCATTATGAGCTGACAGCCCTGGAAAAGGTGCGGATACTGAACCATATCTTTTATGAGGTAAACGGGTTTAAAGGCAATACCTCCGACTACCATTCACCGGCAAACTCCTATATCCATACCGTACTCGACCAGAAACAGGGTAATCCCATTTCGCTGGCTATCATCTATACCATTGTTGCCCAAAGGCTGGGTATCCCCATTTTTGGCGTGAACCTGCCCCAGCATTTTATCCTGGCTTATTTGCTGGACGACAGCCTCGACAATACCACCATTCCCGAACGGAATATCCTGCTGAAGGAGGGGAAACTGGCCAAGGTGATGTTTTATATCAACCCCTTCAACAAAGGATTGGTATTTACCCGGCAAAATATCGACGAATTTGTGCGGCAGCTCAAGATCGAATCGCAACCCGAATTTTACCTGCCCTGCGGCAATATCGAGATATTGAAACGGGTGATCCGCAACCTCTTTGGGAGCTATTCCAAACTTGGTGACAAACAAAAGGTGCTCGATCTGGTCGACCTGATGGAGATACTCGGTGGGGAATTAAACAAACATTCCGACGAGGATTAAATCCTAATGAATTTATAATAGATACTTCGCTACGATCGGCATCCTCCTGCCCATACCAAAGGCCTTGGAAGAAACACGAAGTATGGGCGGGGTTTGGTGGCGCTTGTATTCGTTCAGGTTTACCAGACGAATGATCCTGCGTACCAGGGCCTCGTCGAATCCTTCTGCCAGCAGCTCTTTAGGGCCTTTACGGTTTTCGATATACTGAAAGAGGATGGCGTCGAGCACATCATAAGCCGGCAGGGAATCGGAGTCTTTCTGGTCGGGACGTAATTCGGCAGAAGGGGCTTTATGGATGATATTTTCCGGAATAATTTCTTTTTCGCGGTTGATAAAGGCGGCCAGTTCGTACACCTGGGTTTTGTACACATCGCCGATAACCGATAAGCCGCCGCACATGTCTCCATATAAGGTTCCATAACCCACGGCATTTTCGCTTTTATTGGAGGTATTAAGCAGGATGGAGCCAAATTTATTGCTGATGGCCATCAGGATAACAGCCCGGGCGCGGGCCTGCATGTTTTCTTCGGTTACATCGGCCGGCTTTCCTTCGAACAGCTCCTTTAAACTGCTTTCAAAGGCGGAAAAGGCGGGTTCGATGGAAACGAGTTCAGTAGGATTTCCCAGGTTGTCGGAAAGCTTTTGGGCATCCTCCACCGAATGATCCGAGGAGTAACGCGAGGGGAGCAATACGGCCAGCACATTTCCGGGTCCCAGCGCTTTGGTGGCCAATACCTGCACCACGGCCGAATCGATGCCTCCCGAAGAACCCAGGAGGGCCTTTTTAAAACCGAGTTTATTAAAATAATCGCGGATACCGGTTATCAGCGCATCATGGATGAGTTCGATGCGGTCTTTGGGCAAAAAAGTGGTGTCGTGGCCGATCTGTTCCAGGCATCCATTGTTAAAATCATAGACCTTAAATTCTTCATTAAAATAGGCCATTTCATCAACCAGGCTTCCATCGGCGTTCATGGCGAGGCTCCCTCCATCGAAAATAATTTCGGTTTGGGCGCCCACATGGTTCACATAGAGGAGGGGCAATCCGTATTGGCGGCAATTGTCTTCCAGCACGGCTTTGCGGGTTTCGATATGATTGCGGCTAAAAGGAGAAGCGGCGATATTGATCATCAATACCGGTTTTTCCTTTATCAGATGCTCCATGGGCATGGCCGCATACAAACCTGATTCGCCCACGTTCCAGAGGTCTTCGCAAATGGTCAGGGCAATGGCTTGTCCGTTTACATGGATGCAGGAAAAAGTCGTGGCCGGCTCAAAATAGCGGTATTCATCAAAGATATCGTAGGTGGGTAGCAGGGCTTTGTGTACCACCTGCTGCACTTTTCCATCGGCAAGAACAAAGGCCGCATTATGAAGGGCTTTTCCTTTTTTTTGCAGATTCCTTGCCGGGGCGCCGAGTATACAAACAAGGCCGGTACAGGCTGCCGCCACGCGCCGGATGGCCAGTTCGCATTCGTCCAGAAACTCACTGAACTCAAGAAAATCGCGCGGAGGGTAGCCGGTAAGGGCGAGTTCCGCGAACACGATCAAATCGGCTTTTTGTGCTTTTGCCTTTTCAATATGCTCCAGTATACACCGGGTGTTTTTTTCAAAATGTCCTGTATGGTAGTTTAACTGAGCGAGTGCAATTTTCAAATCGGCCGCAATTAAATCAATTTCTTAAAAACGTACGCCAACAACGAGGTTAAATCCGTTCGGACGGGCAATGGTTTCTTCGGCTCTCATCACATTCACCAGTCCGTATTCGTAACGAATTCCGAAGGTTACGGCTGTATTTCCTGAAATGGACCATTCTGCACCGGCGCCAATGATCAGGGGTAAACGGAATCCGCTGATATTGTCTTCTTCCAGAAAGGAACCTTTGTTGTCATTGGATACCTTGTCTTGGTTTTCGTAATCAAAATCATTCTTGGTATCGTTCACCTGGCGGTCGATATTGTCGTCGGCTTTTGGAAAAACGGCCGGGTCAAAATCAGCAAAGATGGTTTTGTAGGCAAAGGTTGGCGCTATTCCCAACTGTCCGAAATACCGCATATAGCCTATTTCATTCGTTCTCAACTTTAAGCTGATCGGGATCTGGAAGGCACGGATGCGGTAGTCGATCTCCACATTTGCATACTTCTTGAACTCCTGTGTATTCGGGTCAACGGTAATGCAGATTGAATCAGCGATAGTTTTATATCCCTGGGTCGTATGGTTCACTTCGATGTTCAGGGCATAATTTTTTGCGAAATAAAAGTCGCCATAAACGCCAAAGGCTAACCCGGCCTTTACACCGCCGCCCTGTAAATTTTTACTTTCCGGACTCAGCCAACCGAAGCCGGTTGATCCGATCAGTCCGAGGTGAAATTTTTTGTCGCTGCTGTCGTCTTGAGCAAAGCCGGCCATGGTTAACAGAAGGCATAGGCATAGGGTTAGTTGTTTTTTCATACTTTTGGGACCTTAGATTGGATTATGGATTATATGCTTGCAAAGTTGGTAAAAAAACAACAATTCCTTTTATGTGCTTTTTTAGTCGCATTATTCCTGCTGCCATCCTGCAACACGGATTCCCGCGACGGTGTGAAGGTAGATGAAATCCCCTCGGTTACCGAACTTAAACGTTTCGACAAGGATTTTTTCGCCATGAAACCTGGAAATATCGAATCGGACCTGGCAGCCCTGAAAAAGAAATATCCGGAGTTTTATCCTTTTTACCAATTCGAGATCATGGGTTGGAAACAGGAGGATGAGGTCAAAAACTGTTTGTTATTGCTGGGTGATACGAATGTTCTGAAAATTCAGGATACCATAAACCAGGTCTTCGGCGATTTTTCAGAAGAAATGGCCATACTGGATCCGGCCTTTAAACGTTTTGCCTATCATTTTCCTGAAAGTGCCACCCCTTCCATTATACTGGCCTATACCGAATTTTTGTTCCCCACCGGCACCGACAGCGCCATGCTGGTTTTGCCTTTAGAGATGTACCTCGGCGAAAATTTTCCGGTGTATCCGAACTTTAATATCCCCGCTTATGTGCTTCGCCGCATGAACAAGGAACATTTGCCCACTGCGGCGATGAGTGCCTGGCTGGACCAGACCCTGGAGATCCCGATCGCAAAAAATCGTTTTCTCGACCACATGATCCGCGAGGGGAAAATGCGGTATTATTTGCAGTCGGTGCTCCCTGAAACGGCCGATTCGTTGTTGACCGGCTGGACCACCGACCAGCTCACCTGGCTCAAGGAAAACGAGTTCCAGATGTGGACCTTCTATATCAGCGAGAACTACCTGTATAGTCTCGATGGCGCCTATTACATGCCTTTATTAAGCGATGGACCGTTTACCGCCGCACCGAATATTCCGCCCGGAAGTGCGCCACGTATCGGTGCTTACAGCGGTTGGCTTATTGTGAAAGCATATATGGAGAAAAATCCGGATGTGACCTTGCAGGAGTTGATGTTGGAAACGGATTCCGACAAAATTCTGAAAGAGTCGCAGTACCGGCCTTAGGTGCAGCCGAATTCCCTTTGAACACTTTTCATTTTGCCCATCACCTGGTCGAAGTCGCTTACTTTTTCAAATTCGACAAACAGATGACCATAGAGCAAAATTTTAGGAGCAATACCGAGCCGGAATATTTCGCCGTAAACCTCTTTCTGGTAGGCTTTCGGATACCCTTTTTCGCGATTGACGTGCTTGAGGTAAGTGAAGAGGTTGGATAAAAAGATGAAGGGATAAACAAAAGGAAAAAGCGCCAGGGAGGTTGTTTTTAAGCGGGTAAACTGGATATGTTTGATCTTAAACCCGGATAAA
>JAKFCJ010000068.1:0-4332 GCA_036676705.1 Bacteroidota bacterium | reverse complement strand
AGACCGGAAAAGACCTCCTCCACATACATTTTGGCTACGCGCAACGGCGTACCCTGCAGGCTGTCGTCGGTTAGGTCGAGCCCCATGATATGCATGATCTCCCGGAAATGTTTGGCGATCAGCTCTATCTTTAGCTGGTCATCCATTTCAAAGGCATCTTCACGCAAGGGTGTTTCACTCGAAAGCGAGATATGGTCGTCGCCGATCGCTTCGATATTATTCACCGGTATATTCAACGTAGTTTCGTTCAGTTTCATAAAGGATTACGGTCAAATCAAAATTCTGTTCTGTCGGCAGGCGCTTCCGGATTTTCCTCCAGATCACTGCCGCAATATTTTCCGCTGTTGGTATTAGTGTTTTAAATTCAGGAACATCCAGGTTGAGGTTTTTATGGTCAAAGGGTTCTTGTACCTCTTCACGAATAATGTCCTTCAATATTTTCAGATCGATCAGGTAACCTGATTCCTCATCCAGTTCGCCTTTTACTTTAACGTGCAGGTCATAATTATGCCCGTGGTAATTCGGCAAATTGCAAAGCCCATAGAAGGATTTATTCTTTTCCTCACTCCAATTCGGATTGTGTAAGCGGTGGGCCGCATTGAAGTGGGCTTTTCTCCCGATGCTAATTCTCATCTATATAGGCTAAACAGCAATTTTGGGGTTTTGTTTACGCGCTGCAAAGTTATTCAATCCTCTGCAAACTTTATTCCGTATGTGAAGCTGAGGTACCAGACTCCTGTCAAATTTGGGAAAGGAGAAAGTTTTATCTCCGATGTGTTTAAGTAAATTAATAAAAGAATAAACAAAAACTTGGATACAAAAATATAGCCCGTATCTTTGTTTAACAAAACACTAAAAAGAATAAACAATGACTCAAATCGAATTTAGCCGCACTGTTGAAAGGGAAAGTTTTCCATTGAAGCATTACGCGCTTCAGCTCACCCGAAATCCGGATGATGCGGAAGACCTGGTTCAGGAAACCATGCTAAAGGCCTTTATGTATAGAAGCAGCTTTGCAGACGGAACGAATCTGAAAGGGTGGCTGTATACCATCATGAAAAACAGCTTCATAAATAACTACCGCAGAATGGTGAAGCGGAATACTTTTATTGATACTACGGATAATACTTTTTATCTTGACAACACAAACCACCAGACAGACAATGACGGAGAGAACACGTTTATCGGGAAGGATATTAACCAGGCAATCGAGACTTTGCCTATGGATTTAAAAAGGACCTTCTCTATGAATCTGAATGGGTTTAAATACCATGAGATCGCCGAGATCCTTGGTATTCCAATCGGCACGGTTAAAACCCGCATTTTCGTCGCACGCCGCCAGCTTAGGAAACTTTTGCTACCCTACGCCCGGCATTACGGCTATCAACCCGACTAGGATGAAAAAAGTAGTTGTGATCGGATCCGGGTTTGCCGGTTTAAGCGCTGCCTGCTTTTTGGCGAGGGAAGGGTATACGGTGCAGGTGCTGGAAAAACACGGAACCCCGGGAGGCAGATGCCGGGTCTGGGAACAGGATGGTTTTCGTTTTGATATGGGCCCGAGCTGGTACTGGATGCCGGATGTGTTCGATCATTTTTTTGCTTCTTTTGGTAAAAAAACCAGCGACTACTACGAACTGATGCGGCTTGACCCTTCTTACCGGGTGTTTTTCCCGGAAGAGACCTGGGACATCCCTTCAGGAACAGAAGCCTTCGGCGATTTTTTGGAAAGCCGTGAATTGGGGGCGAAAAAACAACTTGGACTTTTTCTCGATGAGGCCAAATACAAATACGAAGTGGGTATGGGCCGCCTGGTATTCAAACCGGGCCGCAGTTTAGCCGAATTCGCCGACTGGCGGGTAATACGAAGCATATTCCGCCTGGATCTGTTTAAATCCATATCCGGCCATCTGCGCCGTTTTTTCCGTGACAGCAAAATACTCCACCTGCTCGAATTTCCCGTGCTTTTCCTCGGTGCAAAACCCCAACAAACTCCGGCCCTATACAGCCTGATGAACTATGCCGATATCGCCCTGGGAACCTGGTACCCCAAAAAAGGCATGTACGAAATTGTCGCCGGTATGTACAAACTGGCTATGGAACTGGGTGTACAATTTGAATTTAATGCCGAAGTAACAGGGCTCACCATCCGTCAAAACCGGGTCAGTAGTGTCGAAACGAACAAGGGCACCTATCCGGCCAATATCGTTGTAGGAGGTGCCGACTACCACCATATCGAAAGCAAACTCCTTCCGGAGGCTTATCGGAATTATAGCGAGTCGTATTGGGAATCGCGCACCATGGCTCCTTCTTCCTTGTTGTTTTACCTGGGGGTGGGCAAAAAAATCCCCGGACTCCGGCATCATAACCTGTTTTTTGATACCGATTTTGATATCCATGCCAGCGCGATCTACGATGATCCGCAATGGCCGGAAAATCCGCTTTTTTATGTTTCCTGCCCTTCCCTGAGCGACCCTACCGTAGCTCCGGAAGGTATGGAGAACCTGTGTATCCTGATCCCGCTGGCTCCCGGTTTAAAGGATGATGAGGCGACACGGGAAAAATACTACCACCTGGTTATGGAAAGACTTGAAAAGCGGGTGGGAGAGGATATCCGCTCATTCGTGCGGGTTAAAAGAAGCTATGCGATGATGGATTTTGTGGAGGATTATCATTCGTATAAGGGCAATGCCTACGGACTGGCCAATACACTCCGGCAAACGGCCATTCTCAAACCATCCATCAAAAACAAAAAATTAAACAACCTCTATTATACCGGGCAGCTTACCGTTCCCGGACCAGGAGTACCGCCATCCCTGATTTCGGGAGAGGTGGTCAGTCGTGAAATTAGTATGGAACATCCAATCTGAAACCTATGAAACTAGCAAGAACCAGCAATGAAACGGATATGCAGCTGTACACCAGCGTGTGTGAAGGGTGCAGCAAACTCATCACCAGCTCTTACAGTACCTCTTTCAGTTTGGGTATTTTGGCCCTGGCTCCTGAAATGCGTCCGGCGATCCGGAACATCTATGGCTTTGTTCGTTTTGCCGATGAAATTGTAGACACCTTCCATAATTACGATAAAAAAGCGCTGCTGAGCCTGTTTCGCGAGGATACCTACAAGGCTATCGGGCAGGGCATTAGTTTTAACCCCGTTCTCCATTCTTTCCAGAATACCGTTCGGGAGTATAAGATCGATCTGGAATTGATCGATGCCTTCCTGGATAGTATGGCCATGGACCTGGATTACCGCAATTACCAGGATGCCGGCTTTCAGAAATACATTTATGGATCGGCTGAAGTTGTCGGATTGATGTGCCTCAAGGTTTTTTGTGAAGGCGACCAGAAAAAATACGAGGAACTTATTGCTCCGGCACGTGCACTGGGGGCGGCCTTTCAAAAAATAAATTTTTTACGCGACCTGAAAAGCGATTTTCATGAAAGAGGGCGAATCTATTTTCCCAATGTCAATTTCTTCACGAGCTTTGATAAAAAAATCAAGGTGCAGATCGAAGAGGATATTGAAGCGGATTTTTTCCTTGCATTAAAAGGCATTCGCCAGTTGCCCGCGAGCAGCAGCTTTGGAGTGTATATTGCTTATATCTATTTCTATCGATTGTTGCAAAAAATCCATAAACTCGAACCCAAAAAGGTACTGGAACAAAGGGTAAGGGTGAGTAATCCTGAAAAGGTGCTCATTTTCTTCTCATCCTGGTTAAAATTCCGCTTAAACCGAATATGAAACTGACTTTAGTCGTTTTACTCCTTTTTTCCTTGTCGGGTATCCCTGATATCGAACAGATACGGACTAAATACAAAAAGGCGATCGATTCGGAACCGGAGACAGAAGCAGGATTAAAATTAATGGAGGCGGTGAGTAAAAAAGAACCCCTGCTCTACGCCTACAAAGGAGCTTTTACGGCATTGCTCGCCAAACATGCCTCAAATCCATATACTAAACTTGAAAAAGTAAAGCAGGCATCGGCCATTTTGGATGAGGCCGTTCTTGCTGATGCAGCGCATATCGAAATTCGCTATCTCCGTTATTCGATAGAAAAAAATATCCCCTCCTTTTTGCCTTACCGCGAACATATCGGGCAGGATGAAGATAAAATTGTGGCGGCGTTGACAAAAAAGACGGATGGACTTAGTCCGGAACTCAAAAAAGAGATCGCCGCCTTTATGCTGAAAAATGCGCAACTTGAACCCGAAGAAAAAAAGATCCTTGAAAGTCTGACCCGCTGATGTACACCTACCTGCTGCTTGATATCCTGATCCTGGCCTTTCCCCTGGCCCTGTCGTTCGACAAAAAAGTGGCCTTCTATAAAAAAT
>JAKFCJ010000067.1:0-55075 GCA_036676705.1 Bacteroidota bacterium | reverse complement strand
AATGAAAATTTGCAAGCGAAGGCAACCAGATTTCCGCAAACCCCGGCATACATTTTTTTCTTTCCTCGGTTAAAAGGGGCACTTTCCAGCAGATGTACAAAGACATGATCAGCTTTAACCTCTAAACAGATAAGTCCCTGGATGATGGACGAATTATTGACAATGTTCAGCTTATAGACTTCACGGGACGGGTTTTTTAGTTCCTCGCGCCAATTAAAGATCCAGCCGGTCTTTTTGGTGACAAGTTTTATGTCATTCTTCGTTAAAACGGATACCTCCGTGGCAAAATTGTCTCCTGTAACCACATTCTCAATCGAATTGGTCAATTTGTCAACAATGAAGTCCAGACCTGCTTCCCGGATATTTCTCACACAGCTAATTTACTATTTATCGGCGTCTCAAACAATTGGATCCTCGAATAAAACCTGCACTTTAGCATGGGGCCTAACGTTCACCGTGCAGTCCCAGTGCGGATATTTAACACCGGCGCCAAACTGGAAACGGACATCTAAATTAAGCTATTATCTTCAGTGTAGAAATGAAAGTGCAGCATTGGGTTTGCGCGGTGTTATGGGCAGTTATTGTTCTATCCATTCATATTTCCCCTTGATTGAAAAATTACGCATACAATCTGTGATTACAGAGTCAGGATACTCATAAAATTCAAATTGAGATTTCTGATAAAATGTCTTTACCTTATGCTGATATTCTTTCTTGTTTTTGTTGTCAAATAAGTAGTCATAGAAACTCGAACAATTCCATCCATCTTTCATGTTAATTACGTCAAACTGAATTTTAGTTACGACAAATGCTGGGAAGTCTCCAATTTCTTGAAGAGCAAAATAAGAAAGCTCCCCGATATTTAGTTTTTCATTCTTACATCCATGATAGATATTCGTTAGAGTCGTGTCTGTCAAACTCTCAATTAATATAGGTATGTATGCTTTCCCTTTACTAATTATTTGCCAATATGCGTCCGCTGAGCAATCAAGAGAGTCCGTTTCCATTTTAGCTAATTCAGCTATTAAGCTATCTTTGGTCACAGATAGATTTATGACTATTTTTTGATCTTCTCCTTTCTCAAAATCTTGATGGGTACAGCTGAAAAAGAGTACTATTAGAATTGAAAGTATTGTTGGCTGAATTTTCATTTTTAATTGCCCATAACTTGTTTATAGCAGAATAACACTTGCCGAATCTGAGCCAGATTAGGAGCTTTTCGGCAACTTTGTTTCTACTTATTTGGATTACAAAATAAGCTGATCAATGGGGTTTTCCAAGGCCTTCAATTTTCACAGACTCGCGTGAGCATAGATTCGTGTTTAAGACTGTCTTTCCCGCATTCTAGAAATTGATCCTCAACCCAAGATTCAATCCAATACTGCCATAGGGTAATTTCTGTTTTAATTCCTGGCTTGGCTGTGAATCTGACGGAGGATTGCTTGGATTATAGGTATACCTGTCGACAAATTCTACTTCCCTTTCCCTGGTTGTCATATCGCCCGTGTAATTAACACCATTAAAGGTGAATTCAGTTACTTCTCCCTTCTTTGGGGCGTAAGATAAGTTTACCATATTCAATTCACCATAAAATGCCATTTTTTCACTCAGGTTAAATAGCGCTCCGATTCCTGATGTTAATCCAAATGCTATCCCTCCGTTTAATTTCATTTTCATCTCAATTATATCCCCATCATCATACTCAATAAATTCATACAAAACAGAGCCGGTGCCAATCACCACCCCGAATTTGGCGTACGGATTAATTTTTTCAAAACCAGTAGCAATAACAAGGGATGGAAATATCCGTAACATATTTGACGATAAGGTGTATTCTGCCCTGCTACCATTGGGATAAGAATCTTTCACGGTCGACTTGCCGCCTAACAGATAAGAAATGCCCAACTCAGCTCCAATGTTCTTATTGAACATATAACCAAAGGAGGCCCCTATATTTAATCCTTTTCCCAACGATACAAATACTTGCTCAGAAGTAGTTGAATTACCCGTGTTCGAATAATTGTAAAAGCCGAAGTACTCCAAATTTTGTGAACCCATTTTAAGTCCGTAGCCCACATTAAAATTTACATATCCTCCCTGGGCACAAAGGGTATTTGCAGACAAACTGAACGCAAAAGCCAGCATGAATAGCTTAAAATAATTTCTCATATTCTTTCATTTTACATTTCCCTATTTGTCCGGCTTTTCAGTCAAACTCCTCTTTTAACGTGGGTTCCGGGCTCCACCCCAGTACTTAAGCAAGATAAACAATTCTCTATTTACGAAGTAAGTACGTGAAACTCCATATCCGGCCCACGCTTATCTTATTAAACTACCTGAAAAGACAAAAAGTTGTAAGCCATTTACCAAATGATCCTTTTTGATCCCAAATGATACCTTTTTGCACCGTTTGAGCCCGTTTTGCCCTTCACCAGAATAGTATGCCAGTCTATGACTTTTTCCAAAACACCCGTCAAAACCGGAATATCCAGGGAACATAGCGACAAATAATTCGGGACTATTCCCAAACTCACCCCGAGATAGTCCGTAGATAGTCCGTAGATGACCCGTAGATAAGCCGTAAATAGTCCGTGTTTGGTTCGTCTTTGGTGTTTTTGCACTATTGTGGAATTTTCCCCTCGCACCCGCTCTGTTCCTCGCTCTCTGCCCAAGTAATACCCGAATCCTCTGCGGCGCGATTTTTCGACCAATAACAATTAACCGGGAAATGGTTAAAAAACTGCAGTCAGAGCGAGGAACAGAGCGAGAGCGAGAAAGGACTACAAAATCTAAAAACTGCACTTAATAAGAACCTTTCCCTCCCACTTCCCAACCGGCTCCTCCTCAAGCTTCGTCCACCCCACCTTCACCCAAAAATCCAAGCCCCTCCCCAGCCCCCGCCTGTACACCAAATATACCCGCTGCCCCTTGCCACTAAACATCGGCACCGAGAACGCATACAAAACATCCGATTCATACGCATAGATCCGGGCATCATAATCCGAAATCGAAAAGTGTGTAAAGCGCAGGATCAAATAGTAGCCCTTTAAAGGCGGCCGCCATTGCAACTCCTGGAATAGGAGTATGCCGCGCTGCTTTTCATCCTGCTGGTAAAAATGGTATTCGATGCGGCTTTTGTGGATCCAGTTGGGGCCGCTTTTTCCTTCCAGCTGCAGGCGGAGTTTGGTGCTGGTCCATGTTTGGGTATGTTTCCAGGTGCACTCCTTCTCGCTTTGGTCGCGTTTGCCTTGCTCCCTTTGGAGGCGAACGGTTGTTAGCAGGCCGTCCAGGCGGGTTTCGGTTTGCAGGAAATGGGTGCTGTTTAAATAGGGCGTGGAAACCAGGTAAGACGGATAAGGCCGGTACACCCGATCGCTATAGGCACGCCAGCTTTGTTTGCGGGAAGTCCGGTATTCGGCAGCGAGGTAGAGTCCTCTTTCATTTTCGGGTATTGAAAAGGCCGAAAAGGCTCCGGAATAGGGGTTTCCGTTTTCCCTGGAGTAGACCCTTAACAAGGCGCTCAGCTCAAAGCGTGGCGAGGGCGACAAAACCACCGCCTCCATACCTGAAAATCCATACGACCCATAGGCCCACTCCCCAAAAAACAGCCAGGAACCCAGGCTAAACTGGTGGTAGAGACTGCTTTGGTACTGCGGTTTTCCATTATCCTTAACCACCAGATTCTGCCAGGAGAATTCGCCTTTTTTCAGGCTATAACGCAAACTATGCCCCGCACTCATCCTTAAAAACTGTTTGCGTTTGGCCAGTTCGGTAGCTGTTCGGTGCAGGCCGCTGCCGCTTTCTGTGCTGCCCTCTTCTGTCACCGTTCCATCCGATCGCAATCGCGACACAAATACCCGGGTCCTCCATTTGCCCGTGGTTTTTTCCATATACATACCCCTTAAAAACAGGTTCTCATCCGAACTGCGGTAGCCGCGGGCATTGTCCTGCCGGAATACCCTGCCCACCCAGGTGGCGGATCCAAAACTTCCGGCGCTACCGTGCACCAAGCCCTGCGCACTATTGACCCGGTAGTCGCCCAGGATCAGGTGCCAGCCCCTTTTGGGGTCCCGGAAATCCATAAAAAAAGTCCCGAAATCAAAACCCTTTTGTTCGCCATTCCAGCGAAAGGCCTCCCCGGCATCGTTTTCCAATGAAAACCCCACAGCCAGGTTTTTGCCATAGGTCCCTTTAAAGCGGTGCCACTGGCGAAAAGGCAGCCCCTCGCCTTCTACCTCTGCGGGTGGATGCACCAATAACAAGTATTCCCCCTTCCATGTTTTGGGTCCCGTTTCGGCCGCAGCACCCTTTAAAGTCAATACCTGGCTTAGGTACGCAAACAAATTCGGGTTCATCCCCTTTAAACCCTGCAATTCATACAAAGAATGGAAGACGCCACTCTTTTCCCGGTGCTCCATAATAGCCCCGGCCAGCAGGGGATCAAGTCCGGGAACGCTTAACAAATCCTCCTTTTGGCAGGTATTCAGCGGCACCGGATTTTTGATCAATTCCTGGATACGCTGCTGGAGGTCTTCGTCTAGCGAAAGGTCGGGGAAGATCTCGAGTAGGTCTTCCACCCATTGGGATTGGGGATTAGGGATTGGGTATTGGGGCTTGAGCGAAGGGGTATCTGGGAGCGGACCTTCTGTCTGGAGCGGCGGAGCGGGGGAGCGGTGAAGCAGAACTCCTGCGTCGTTCGCTTCACTGCGTAGCGAAGGCGTATCCCGGTCACTGAGTAGCCAAACGGATTTTGGATGGTAATTAACACCCCACGGCGTATCGAAGTGAGCAGAGAACCGGCCTTCGGCTTGGTCAAGGAACTGAATGTTGCGACGCCGATTTATCGCGTCGCAGGTGGAGCGGGAATCCTTGTGCGGTCCTTCGCCCAGAGCGGAGAAAGAGAAAGAGAGCGCAAGAAACAGAAACAGAAAGAGTTTCATGGAGTTACCAGTTAATTTTAGCGGCATTTTCAGGATACAAACCCCCACTTACCGAATAGGCCAGACCCAAACGAATGCGATACCCACCCCGCCCCCGTTCATACCCCACCATACACCCCGGTCCACCAGTAAGCGCCAAATGGATACTTTGGTTTTTATCGGGGGCATAATCCATCGATACCACCGTTTGCCAGGACAAAAAGGGCAGCTTTTTCACGTTCAATCCCACCCGGATACGGTCTGAAAAGGCATAAGCCCAGCTCATTTGCAAAAAAGGACTCCGTACCTCCCCGTCAACCTGCTGTTGTCCATAAAAGGCAAACAACCAAGGGCCCTGCTTGTAGGCCAAAGCCGCGGAATATGCGAGGGCACAGCGGCTTCCATAGGCACGGATACGTAATTGCCGGTACTCGGGCTGCAAGGAGGCATAAAACGTTTTCCCGAATTGGCGGGCGAGCAAGACTTTAAAGGAAAACTCCTGGTAAGGGCCGATACTTAAAAAGGCAGTACTGAACTGCACATCCGCCTCCAGCCTAGGTATGGGCTGGTGATAACAAACAAAACCACTACTCGCAAAGGACAATCCGGGCAGGGTGCTAAAGGCGGCGCCAACATACGGACCTGCGGCGCTTTCCGTGGGATAAAGCATGCCGGAAACCATGCCCGGGCTGCCGGGAGCATGGAAACTCCATAAACCCGGCAAGTACTGGGCAGCGCTTGTTCCACAGAGGAAAAAGAATAGAGAGGCGAGCATAAAGCGGGCGATCATGCTGAAAAATTACAACCACATCCCGGCACAAAACAGCGCATAGAAGGACTTTGACAGAACGCCGACCGAACTTTTACCCAAACCTGACCGAAAGCGGGATTTAATACAGCCTTTTAATAATGAACTTAAATTGTATTTTTGCCGACCTTAAGAAATTTGAATACGGAATGGAAAACCTAATTTACCTCATCCCTGCCTTGGGAATCGTCGGATTGCTGGTTATGGCTGTTAAGTCGGCCTGGGTTAGCAAACAGGAAACCGGTGATGAAACCATGAATGAACTGGCCGGCTATATTGCCAAAGGGGCCATGGCCTTCTTAAAAGCCGAATGGAAAGTACTCTCCTATTTTGTCGTGGTTGCAGCCCTGCTGCTCGCCTGGTCGGGAACCATGACCGGTACCCCCGAAAATCCGATCCATACAAGTCCCGTTATTGCTATTTCCTTTATTATAGGTGCGATCTTATCTGCCACAGCCGGTTATATCGGTATGCGTGTGGCTACCAAAGCCAACGTGAGAACAACCCAGGCGGCCCGTACTTCCCTGGCCCGGGCGCTGAAAGTTTCCTTTACCGGAGGTTCTGTCATGGGACTCGGTGTTGCAGGACTTGCCGTTTTAGGGATGGGCGGTTTGTTCATCCTCTTTTATAATATGTATGTGGTAGGAACAGGCGGCGGCGTGAACGGCGACGACATGCAAAAAGCCCTTGAGGTGCTTGCAGGTTTTTCACTCGGTGCTGAATCCATCGCCCTCTTTGCCCGTGTGGGTGGAGGGATCTATACCAAAGCGGCCGACGTTGGTGCCGACCTTGTAGGAAAAGTTGAAGCGGGAATTCCCGAAGACGACGTGCGTAACCCGGCCACCATTGCCGATAACGTGGGTGATAACGTAGGCGACGTAGCCGGTATGGGTGCCGACCTTTTTGGCTCTTATGTGGCCACCATCCTTGCTACCATGGTTTTGGGCCGTGAGATCACTTCTGCCGATGCCTTTGGCGGTATCGCTCCAATTCTCCTTCCGATGATCATTGCCGGATTGGGTATTTTATTCTCCATCGCGGGAATGATGTTCGTGCGTATCAAAGACGATAACGGAAACGTGCAAAAAGCCCTGAATACCGGAAACTGGGCATCCATGATCTTCATGGCCATCGCCTCCTACTTCCTGGTGATGTGGATGCTGCCCGAAACCCTGGTCATCCGCGATTATGCGTTCAGGAATATTGATGTGTTCTATTCCATCATCCTCGGTCTGACCGTAGGCGGATTGATGAGTATCATCACCGAATACTATACCTCCATGGGCCGTCGCCCTGTTCTTTCTATCATCAAACAATCAGCAACCGGACACGCGACCAATATCATTGGCGGACTTTCCGTGGGTATGGAATCTACCGTTCTGCCTATCCTGGTGCTTGCGGCCGGTATTTATGGATCTTACGAATTTGCCGGACTTTACGGAGTAGCCATCGCTGCTGCCGGTATGATGGCTACTACGGCCATGCAGTTGGCTATTGATGCCTTCGGTCCGATCGCGGATAACGCAGGTGGTATCGCTGAAATGAGCCAGCTTCCTGAAGAAGTACGCGGACGTACCGATATCCTGGATGCAGTGGGGAATACCACTGCCGCTGCTGGTAAAGGATTTGCGATCGCTTCTGCAGCGCTGACCGCCCTTGCCTTGTTTGCCGCGTTTGTGGGTATAGCAGGCATTGACAGTATTGATATTTATAAAGCCGACGTACTCGCCGGCCTTTTTGTGGGCGGAATGATCCCCTTTATTTTCTCCTCGTTGTGTATTGCGGCTGTGGGTCGCGCGGCCATGGATATGGTGAACGAAGTACGTCGCCAGTTCCGCGATATTCCGGGCATCATGGAATACAAAGCCAAACCGGAGTATGAAAAATGTGTGGAAATTTCTACCAAAGCTTCTATCCGTGAAATGATCCTTCCCGGTGCCATTGCCCTGATCGTTCCTTTGATCGTAGGATTTGGATTCGGTCCGGAAGTATTGGGCGGATTGCTGGCCGGTGTTACCGTAAGCGGTGTATTGATGGGTATCTTCCAGAACAATGCCGGTGGTGCATGGGACAATGCGAAAAAATCATTCGAAAAAGGCGTTGAAATTGACGGACAGGTTTATTACAAAAAATCTGAGCCGCATAAAGCTTCCGTAACCGGAGATACCGTGGGTGATCCTTTTAAAGACACCTCTGGTCCTTCCATGAATATCCTGATCAAGTTGATGTCGATCGTAGCCCTGATCATCGCTCCGCATATCGCCGTTATGGGTGGCGGAGACGGAATGGGTCATGGTGCCTGCTGCTCATCGGATGAGATGACCGTTTGTATGGAACATGGGGTAAAAGGTTGTCCGGCTGATTGCAAACATGCCGGTGCCGCTACCTGTAACCATGAAGACTGCAAACACGAAGGCTGCAAAAAAGGCGGAAAAGCCTGCAAACACCACGAAGGAGCTGAAGGCAAAAAAGCCTGCTGCACGGATGGAGAAGAAGCAGGAGAAGGACATGACCATGAAGGCGGAGACCATCACCACGATGAGGCTCCTGCTGATTCAGCCCAGTAATTTCTTATAGAACTGCCTTTTTTATCCTTACCTTTGCACCTCGTTTTTTAAGACATGCTGAACAGACGTTTATTGCGTATAAAAGTGTTTCAGGCCCTTTACGGGTATCAACAGGATGAAAGCCGCGATAAAAAGTCGGTGCTGAATTTCCTGGATAAAAGTGTGAAACATGTGGAGGATGAATATATCTTCCTGCTTTCCCTGCCGATCGAATTGCGGTATTACGTGGAAAATGAGCAGAATCCGGAGGAGATCCTGTACGTGCCCACGAAAAAAGATATCGAGACCGGAAGGACCTTTATCTATAACCGCCTGATCAGCATCCTCGACCGCAGTGAACTGCTCAAACGCAAGATCAAACAGGTTGGTATCAACTGGTACAACTACAAGGATGTAATGCGTATGTTGTTTAACGGATTTAAAACTTCCGTTTATTTCCAGAAATACCTGAACACCGAAAAAAAGGATTTTGAAGCACAAAAAGCGCTGATGGTCAGTTTTTATAAGGATTACCTGCCCAAACACGAAGAGCTTCATGGTTTGATGGAGGATCTTTTTATCCATTGGAATGATGACAAAAAGGCGGTTTTTAATTCCCTGGTGAAAACCATCGAAGATTTGAAACAGGCTGAGGATGAGGTTGAGGTTAAGGCGCTGAGTGAGGATTTTGACGAGGACTGGACTTTCTGTAAAGACCTGTTAAACAATACGATAAAGAATGAAGAGGAGCTTACTGCCCTCATCCAGGAGAAGACCAAAAAATGGGATACGGAGCGTATAGCCGATATTGATCTGATCCTGATGCGCATGTCGGTATCAGAATTGCTGTATTTCTCCAATATTCCCATTAAAGTGAGCATCAACGAATACCTGGACATTTCAAAAATTTACAGTACTCCCAAGAGTTCCGTATTTTTGAACGGAATTTTGGATAAATTGATGAATGAAATGAAAGCTGCCGGAAAAATTAAAAAGGCCGGCCGCGGATTAGTCGAATAAGGACTCTCTAATAAAATAGCGAAACATGAAAATGAAAACCTTTAGCCTTTTAGCTGCATCCCTGTTCCTGCTTGCAGCCTGTAATTCCGGAAACGGAGAGGAAAAAACTCCTGAAGGAGACCAGCCCGCTACCCAGCAGGTAGATCCGGCCGTTGTCAATAACCCGATGACCGCTGACCAACCCGAAGCCGACCCGAACGATCCTACGCTTCCGGTACTTTCCTTTGAAAAAGAAATTTATGAGTTTCCTAAAACCATTACGGAAGGGGAAAAAGTTAGTTACAGTTTTAAATTTACCAATACCGGTAAAAGCGACCTGATCATCTCTGATGCCAAGGCCCAATGCGGATGTACCATCCCTACATTTTCCAAAGAACCTATCCCTCCGGGCGGAAAAGGCAGGATCGATGTAGAATACAACAGCGAAGGCCGCGGTGGTGGCAGGCATGAAAAAGCACTTACAGTAACTTCGAACTCCATTCCCAAATCCAGGGAATTGCGCATCGTGGTGAACGTTAACCCTAAACAAGCAGAATAATAATGAGCACACTTTTATTAATGGCCGGAGGCGAAGGCACAAATGGCATGATCCAAATGGGTCTTATTCTGGCAGTGGTATTTGTCTTTATGATATTGCCACAGATCAGAAAAAATAAAGAAGTAAAGAAATTCCGGGCTACCATTGGTAAAGGTGACAAAGTTGTCCTTACAGCCGGTATCCATGGAAAGATCATTGAAGAAGATGAGCATACCTACCTGATCGAAACAGAAGGCCAGGGAAGATTGCGTATCGACAAAGCGGCTGTATCCATGGAATCTACCCGCGTGGTATATCCCAAAGACCAGCCGGCTAAAAAATAACATCAACAAAACGACCCCGGCTAAAACCGGGGTTCTTTTTTTTTATATGCTGAAGATCGGAGTAACGGGTGGTATAGGCAGCGGGAAAAGTACCGTATGCCGCATTTTTTCACAATTGGGCGTCCCCGTTTATTCGGCCGACGACCGGGCCAAGCAGCTCATGACCGAGGATGAAGACCTGGTGGAGCGTATAGAAGGCTTGTTCGGTCCGGATGCCTACCTGGCCAATGGTATCCTCAACCGCGAACATATCTCCGACCGGGCCTTCCATGATGCGACCTTATTGGGCAAGCTCAATGCCCTGGTACACCCGGCTGTATTCCGCGATTTTGATTCCTGGCTGGAACAACAGACAGCACCTTACATAATAAAGGAGGCTGCCCTTCTCTTTGAATCCGGCTCCTTCCGCGACCTGGATTATATCGTTACCGTATCCGCTCCCCGGGAGTTACGCATTACCCGGTGCATGCAGCGCGATGGCAATACCCGCAAGCAGGTGTTGGCGCGTATGGATAAACAATGGACCGAAAAACAGCGGAATGACGCAGCGGATTTCATCATCAAAAACGATGAAAAAACGGCGTTGATCCCGCAGGTGATGGAGTTGCACCGGAAGTTCCTCTTCGCTGCCAGCGAGTAGGCTGGCGCACGTTGGCTGGCGTGCGCTTATTTGACGCGGAGGCGCAAAGGCGCGGAGGCTTTGTTTTTGAGAACGCGGATTGCTGGCGCACGATTAATTTCTCTGAGAACTCTGCGTAACCCTCTGCGAACTCTGCGGTTAAATGCACGCCCCACTGTCTGAAGCAGGATTTAAAGGAGAAAAGGATTTAAAGGAGAGATCAGATTAGCTCAAACACATTCTTTACCCCAGGCGTACGCTCCACAGTAAACCCTTCAGCAAACTTCACCCCCATGCTCCTGCCGAAATCACGGGCGCGGCCTTCGAGGAAGTCGAGGAAATCTTTGGAACTGATGGGAGTCGCCGGAAGATCCGTGTCGCCGGTATAAAATTGGGTTTTAAAGGCCTGGATAGCGGCTACTTTACGCTCGTAATGATCGCTGATGTCGACCACAAAATCGGGTTCGATATAGCGGTCCTGGATATAATGGTAAACCGCTTTCGGGCGCCAGGGTTCTTGCCTGACTCCGTTTCGAAAGGTCTCGATTTTAACCAATCCGGATAAAAAACAGGAGTCGGATACCAAAGCGGATCCTTTTCCATGGTCGATATGCCGGTCGCGAATGGCGTTGCAAAAAACCACCTCCGGCTGGTAGGCCCGGATGGCCTCGATCACCTTAAGCTGGTGGGCTTTATCATTCACAAAAAACCCGTCTTCCATACCCAGGTTTTCCCGTATATCAAGCCCGAGAATTTTTGAAGCCGCAGCAGCCTCTTCGGCCCTGCTACTCGCCGTTCCACGCGTACCGAGCTGGCCGGCAGTGAGGTCTACAATGCCTATAGAATAACCCAAAGCTTTATGCCGCATCAGCGTTCCTGATGCTGTTAGTTCCACGTCATCAGGATGCGCAGCGAAAGCAAGGAGGTCGATCTTCATGTTGCGAAAATACGGAATTCTGACTATGGATCATGGACCATGGACCATAGACCATAGCCGGAAAGATTATTGATAGGTTGTATAGACAGAAACCTCAGCCAGGAAGGACGTTATATCCATTAAGCCATGGTCCATGGTCTATGGTCCATGGTCCGATCAACGTTCCCGCAAGAGCAACTCAGCTGTTACTTCCTTCTGGATCTCATCAAGAATTTCCGGATGTTCAAAATACCAGGCCAAACTTTTTTGAAAGGTGGCGGCATCGGTTTGGTGGCGTTTATAAATTTCCTCATAGAGGGTGGGAGCCAGTTTTTTTGCCGAATCGGCCAGTATGAAGTTGGCTTTTAGCGCACCTTCCACAAGGTTCACGTCGACCAGCACATTTTTCATGGTTTCGCGGGGAAGCACGTCTTCGGGAATCTCCGTATTCGATTGACAGGATGCCAGGAATAGCACTATACTTGCAAACAAAATTCGTCCTCTCATCTCAGGCAATATTAAGGAAAAGCATCATGTCCGTTGCAGAAAACCTCCAAAAGCTAAAAAGTCAGTTACCTGCCCATGTGACCCTCTGTGCCATATCCAAAACCAAGCCAGTGAGCGCCATTCAGGAAGCCATCGCTGCGGGACAACTCGATTTCGGGGAAAATAAGGTGCAGGAAATGAATGAAAAACAAGCCCAACTCCCCTCGTCCCTGCGCTGGCACCAGGTGGGTACGCTGCAACGCAATAAGGTGAAATACCTTGCGCCTTACGTGCATTTGATCCATAGTGTTGAGAGCTGGAAACTGCTACAAGAGATCCATAAAGAAGCCCAAAAAGCGGAGCGCTGTATACCGGTTTTGTTGCAGATGTTTATTGCCGAAGAGGAAACAAAATTCGGGTTGGATGAAGCGGAACTGCGGCAGATCCTCGATCATCCCGAATTGGCCGGGCTGTCGGGAATAAAAATCCAGGGACTTATGGGTATGGCCACTTTTACTGATAATGAAAAACAAATCGCCAGGGAATTTTCGGGCTTGCGCAAGTTGTTCGAACAGATCCAAAGCAGTTATTCCGGACATCCGTCCATGGATCTCAGGACCCTTTCCATGGGCATGAGCAGTGATTATCAAATCGCTGTTAAAGAAGGCAGCACGCTGGTTCGTATTGGGAGCCTTATTTTTGGAGAACGGACTTATCCCGCCTGACCTTCTCCCCTTTTTTCCGTACTCCAGGCTTCGGGTTTGCCATTGAACAAGGCCTTGGTTTCGGCCCAGGTTTTTTCAAACAGCTCCGAATTCCGGTAGTTTTCCAATGCTTCAGGCGATTCCCACATGCTGTAGGTGAAAAATATTTCCGGGTTACTACGATCCTGAAGCAGTTCTACGTGCAAATTACCGGGGAAGGCCCTTATTCTGTCTTTTGAGCGCGCAAATACATCCTTGAAGGGTTCTATTCCATCCGCACGAAAACTCATTTTAACCAAGCGTGTGATCATTCAAATTCTACAGTTATCATTTTTCCTTTTTCCAATCCCAACAAACGCGAAGCATCCCCATGGTAAATGCTCACCTGCAGGTAGTTGTGGTTCGTCCATACACAATTGGCCTCCCCCAGTTGCACGCTGGCATAATGGTCGGCTATGGAATGCAGGCGGTTAAAACGGTTGAGGCGTATGCTCATTTTTCTTTTGGCAGCTGCCCGTTCCAGGTCTTCGCGGGTAATATTCGATACGGCATTGCCAAAACTATCCACATAAATGATGGTTCCCCGGATCGCGTTTTCGGTAATTACCGGTGTCAATCCCGCCTTTTCCATGATCTCCGCCGCCTTTTTCATACCGGCGCTTCCCTTCATATTCAGGCGCAGGGCCAGGGGAAGGAAGGTATTTAACAAGGTAAAGGTCCCTCCTTTTTCGCTTAAGCCCTCCGAATCCTGGAAAACCGCGTCGAGTCCGTGGCGCAACAAACTGAGCAGTCCGTTATTCGCCGCGATCACCCATTGGTTATGCACCCGGGCTACCAGAGCGGGACCGAACTGCTGCATATCCGATTCAGTATCCACGATATGGATGGTATCGGGCTCAAAATCAAGGAGTATATCATCCAATACATAGGCCGCCTCGACCACATCGTGGCGGGAAACAGAAGCGGTGATCAGCTCGAAATCGGTGCCCGGCATCTCCTTTTTCAGTTTATGGCGAAAACGGGCCAAATGATGGTTATCTACACCGAGGTCGGATATGAGCGTTATCGTAGCCAAATTGTATGGAGAATTAGTCTATTTTTGGAGCACAAATTTGCACAGAAATCATTGAAGGAAAAAAGCATCATTTTGGATGAAGTAAGTCCGGTAGATTTATGGGGAACCAATAATCTTCACCAGAAGTTACTGCAGCAAAGGTTTCCGAAGTTAAAAATAATTAGCCGGGGAAATGTCGTTAAAGCGCAGGGGGACGAAAAAGAGTTGGAACGTTTTAGCGATGATTTCGCCTTACTCGTTGAGTATGTGCGGCAAACAGGGCGATTAAGCGAACAAAAATTTCACGAATTACTCGACTCGGGTCCGGTTACTTCGGTGTTCGACGACGAGCCGGATGAACGGCGGGTACCTGTTTCGACCCGTCAAAAGACGGAAGTCCTGCGTTCCGGCCAGACGAACGACCCTGCCCTGGTACATGGTCCGCATGGACGCGTTGTGCGTGCACGTACCGAAAACCAGCGATTGATGGTAGAGATGGTGGAAAAAAACGATATCGTTTTTGCCCTCGGACCTGCCGGAACCGGTAAAACCTATACCGCAGTTGCTTTGGCTGTAAGGGCCTTAAAAAACAAGGAGATCAAACGGATCATCCTGGCCAGGCCGGCTGTAGAAGCGGGAGAAAACCTGGGGTTTCTTCCGGGCGACCTCAAGGAAAAGATCGATCCCTATTTAAGGCCCCTTTATGATGCGCTGGATGATATGATCCAGGCTGATAAACTCAAGGCGCTCATTGAAACACGGGTGATCGAGATCGCACCCATGGCCTTTATGCGCGGAAGGACGCTCGACAACTGTTTTGTCATCCTGGATGAGGCGCAAAACGCTACGGACATGCAGCTGAAAATGTTCCTGACCCGTATGGGACCTGATGCCAAGGTGATCGTAACGGGCGACCTAACCCAGATCGACCTGCCTAAAAAACAGCAGTCGGGATTGTTGCGGGCGGTCCGTATCTTAAAAAAAATAAAAGGAATAAAAATGGTTGAATTGACCGTTAATGATGTTGTAAGACATAAATTAGTGAAAGAAATTATTCAGGCTTACGAAAAAGATCAAACAGAGGAGTGATATGAACAATTCATTGATAGCAACCAATTTTTTCTTCAGGAACCAGAAAAGTTTCCACCGGGGAAAAGTGCGTGATGTATATATGATCGGCGATAAATACCTCGCCGTGGTAGCCTGCGACCGGATCTCGGCTTTCGACCATGTGATGCCCAAGCCGATCCCCTATAAAGGACAGATCCTGAACCAGATCGCGGCCAAAATGCTGGATGATACCGCTTCGGTGGTTCCCAACTGGAAAATTGCTACCCCTGATCCTAACGTAACGATCGGTCACCGCTGTCAGCCCATCATGATCGAAATGGTGATCCGCGGCTACCTGGCAGGACATGCCTGGAGGGAGTATAAAGAAGGACGCAGGGAAGTATGCGGGGTAAGGATGCCTGACGGAATGAACGAAAACGACCGTTTTGAAGAGCCTATCATTACACCTACCATTAAAGCTGTAAGCGGCCATGATTCAGATGTTTCCCTTCAGGGGATCCTGGACCAGAAGCTGTTACGCAAAAAGGACCTGGAGCAGATCGAAAGTTATACCCGGAAACTTTATAAGGCCGGCACACAGATCGCCGATGAGCGGGGTCTGTTGCTTGTGGATACCAAATACGAATTCGGGTATAACCTGGAAGGCAAGATCATTTTGATCGATGAGGTGCATACCCCCGACTCTTCCCGTTATTTCTATAAGGATGAATACGCGGCCAACCAAAAAGCCGGTAAAGCCCAAAAACAATTGTCGAAGGAATTTGTACGGCAATGGCTGATCGAGAATGATTTCTCCGGAGAAAAAGACCAGAAAATTCCTGAAATGACCGATGAGTTCGTGGATTCTGTAACCGACCGTTATATCGAATTGTATGAAAAAGTAACCGGAACACCTTTTATCAAAAGGAGTTATGAGGACATCCATACCCAAATTGAAAACAATGTGAATCAGTACCTGGAATCAGGTGCGCTATAATCCTAACTCAATCTAAAATCGCTTATGAAAAAAACGATCCTAACTCTTTCGGCCCTGGCATGTTTTGTCCTGGCCAATGCACAAACCGTTAAAACCGAAGCCGGTGGCAAGGGGAACACGAATGTAAATCCGTACTCAGGGTCACCTTTGACGGTACACATCAATCAACCCTTTGGAATTGCTGTAGATACCAGCGACAGGCTTTTTATCTCTGACGTTCAGCATCACCGGATCAGCTTATTACTCCCTGATGATCAAATGTTTGTAAAAACAGGATCCATCCTGGGACAGGTTGGTTATATCAACCAAACCGGATCCAACGCACGCTTCGACCAACCAAAAGGAATGGTATTTGGCCCGAATGGCTATTTGTATGTGTGTGATTTTGGAAACAATGCCATTCGTGTGATGAACGGCATTACGACGATAGGACAAGCTCAAGCCGTTGCAACTTTTGCCGGGGACTCGCTGATCAGTTCAGGCGGACATGTGAACGGAACAGGCACTGCAGCCCGTTTCGACGGACCTGTGGATATTGCCGTGGATGGAAATGGTAATTTTTATGTGGCCGATAACTGGAACGAAGTGATCCGAAAAATTACTCCCGGGGGCGTTGTTACCACCTTTGCCGGTGGTGCGGGACAAACCGGGGATGTGAATGGTGTAGGAACCAATGCCCGTTTTAACAATATCCTGGCCGTGGAAATGTTGGATAATACCTACCTGTTGGTGGCAGACGCTTATAACAACAAGATCAAAAAGATCAATATCAATACCGGTGAGGTAACCACCTATGCCGGATCAGGAGCTACTGGCCACGTAAATGGTACTGCTTCTTCAGCCGAATTCGACAGTCCTTCGGGATTGGCTGTGGATGCTTATGGAAATGTCTATGTGAGCGAAGGAGGAAGCAGCCAGTCGAACGTTATCCGTAAGATAGACGGAAGCGGCAATGTAACGACCATTTGTGGTGCGTACCAGAATACAACCGAATATGCTGACGGACAGGGAACAGCTTCCCGTTTTTACCAGCCCGCTTTGATGGCCTTTAACAAGGCTAAAAATATCCTGTATGTGTGCGATGCCGGGAACAATACCGTTCGCTCCATCGACCTGCGGCCAAAAGCGCGTTTTATAGCTTCTCCAACCTCAACCAGCACGGGTGTAAATGTTCAGTTGACCAGTCAATCGCTGAATGCCCCGACAAGCTGGACCTGGGCACTCACCCCCTCTACCGGATTCACCCTTGAGAACGGAACTACCCTGAACTCAGAAAATCCAATTTTAAAGTTTTCTGTTGCGAATACCTATTCTGTTAAACTTACTACCAGCAATGCATATGGCAGTAGTGATACCACATGGGCGAATTATATCACTATTTCGGCTGTCAATCCCGGTAACCCTCCTGTTGCAAACTTTATTGCAGACGATTCAACGGTGTTGGTGGGTGTAACTGTATCCTTTACGGATCAGTCGACGAATGCGCCAACCTCGTGGGAATGGACCATTTTACCAAACACCTTCGCCTTTGTGAATAGTACTTCTGCCACAAGTCAGCACCCAAAAGTTCAATTCGCAGCGCAAGGCACCTATTCTGTTTCCCTAAAAGCCACCAATGCCGATGGATTTGGTATCAAATCAAAACCCAACTATATCCTGGTAGATCCCCTGGGAATCAGAAACGTGGAGTTAAACGCACTGATCAATGTATTCCCGAATCCAAACGGTGGAAGTTTCCAGATCCAAAAAATACAGGGCTTTGAAAACCCGGATCTGACCTTTACCCTCTATGATTTCAGCGGAAAACTGATCGAAGAGGGCGCCTTTGATGGTGAGTCGGTAAGTTTCAGCAACCTTGGCTCCGGTGTTTACCTCATCAAAGTAAGCGATGGAAGCAATGAATTTAACCAGAAAGTAGTGGTTCGGTAGGACTGAGCTTTTTAACTTATAGAAAAGACTGACCTGAAAGGGTTGGTCTTTTTTTTGTTTCAGGTTTCTCCAAATTTCCTCCCCCCGGCCCCCTCCGAAGGGGGAGTTGGTTATTGCTTCCCCGGAATAGAAAGGACAAATCCAATAATACTCAGGACAAGACGCAAAAAACTGAACACTGAAAACTGAACACTGAAAACTTCTAATCGTCGATTTTCAGTACGGCCATGAATGCCGATTGCGGGATCTCCACGTTACCAACCTGGCGCATGCGTTTTTTACCCTTTTTCTGTTTTTCAAGGAGTTTCCGTTTACGCGAGATGTCCCCGCCATAACATTTGGCGGTTACGTCTTTTCTCAGTGCAGAAAGGGATTCACGTGCGATGATCTTCGCACCGATACCGGCCTGGATCACGATCTCGAACTGTTGGCGCGGGATCAGCTCTTTTAATTTTTCGCAGATCTTACGTCCCCATTCCTGGGCCCTGTCGCGGTGGATCACGGCCGAAAGGGCATCAACCGGACTTTTATTGATATAGATATCGAGTTTTACGAGGGCGGAAGGGCGATAATCTGAGGGAGAATAATCGAAAGAAGCATAGCCCCTTGAAAAACTCTTCAGCTTATCATAGAAGTCAAAAACCACTTCGGCCATGGGCATTTCAAAATTCAGTTCCACCCGGGTTGGGGTGAGGTAATGCTGGTTTTTTAATATTCCCCTGCGGCCCATGCACAGCGACATGATATTGCCCACATAATCGGTTGAGGTGATGATGGAGGCATTGATAAAGGGCTCCTCTACCCTGTTGATACGGGAAGGATCAGGCAGGTCGCTCGGATTATTAACGATCAAAAGCTCATCCTTGGTGGTATACGCATGGTAAGATACGTTCGGTACGGTGGTGATCACCGTCATGTTGAATTCCCTTTCCAGACGTTCCTGGATGATCTCCATGTGGAGCATGCCCAAAAATCCGCAACGGAAACCGAAGCCCAATGCCGCTGAGGATTCCGGTTCGAAAACCAGGGAAGCATCATTAAGCTGGAGCTTGTACATGGCTTCACGCAGTTCTTCAAAATCATCTGTATCTACAGGATAAATCCCTGCGAATACCATGGGTTTTACATCTTCAAATCCTTTAATGGCCTCGGCACAGGGGTTGTCGACCAGGGTAAGAGTATCTCCTACTTTTACTTCGCGGGCTTCTTTGATACCCGAAATGATATACCCCACATCACCGGTTTTGATCACTTTTTTAGGAGCGCGTTCCAGGTACAGGTTACCCACTTCTTCCGCCTGGTATTTGCGTTCGGTGGCCATAAATTTCACCTGGTCGTTGGTACGGATCTCGCCGTCCAGGATTTTGAAATAGGCGATGATACCCCGGTAAGAGTTAAATACGGAGTCAAAAACCAGCGCTTTCAAAGGTTTATTGGGGTCGCCTTTGGGAGGAGGAACCCGCTTAACGATGGCTTCAAGTATAGCATCCACACCCAGTCCGGTTTTTCCGCTGGCCGGGATAATTTCTTCTCTTTTACAGCCGATCAACTCCACGATCTGGTCTTTTACCTCTTCCGGCATCGCTCCGGGAAGGTCCATTTTATTGAGAACCGGGATAATTTCCAGTCCCTGGTCGATCGCCAGATACAAATTTGAAATCGTCTGTGCCTGGATTCCCTGGGAGGCGTCAACGATCAACAAAGCTCCTTCACAGGCCGCGATGGAACGGGACACTTCATAGGAGAAGTCAACGTGACCGGGAGTGTCGATCAGGTTCAGGATATAATCTTTGCCTTCCAGGTGATAACTCATCTGAATGGCATGGCTTTTAATGGTGATCCCACGTTCTCTTTCGAGGTCCATATCGTCCAGGGTCTGCGCCTTCATATTACGGGCGTCAACCGTCCGGGTGGTTTCGAGCAGACGATCGGCCAGGGTGCTTTTACCGTGGTCGATGTGGGCAATGATGCAGAAATTTCGGATTTGCTCCATGGGGCTGCAAAAATAGGTTAATGGCTGCGATTTTTTGTATCAAGTTGAAAGATACTGGACAACCCCTCCGCGTCTCAGCGCCTCCGCGTCAATTACTCGCACGCAAGCCAAATAGCTAGGTTAGACGAGCGCTTCAGCCAGTACCTGTTTCATGCGGGATTCGAGTGTTTCGAAGTCGGTGTATCCATGTCCGAGCAGGTAGTATTTATCTTCATGCAGAAGCACGGTACTCGGAAAACCCTGTATCCCAAAACGCTGGCAGGTGCGGAAATCGTCAAAGGCCCGGTCATGGTAGAGCGGGTCATTCAGGCGGATACGGAACTCCTGTTCGTCTATACCTAATTCCACGGCATAAGGGATCATGGCCTTGAGATCGTTTGAAAGCATGCCATCATAATAAATGGCCTTTTGCAAGGCAGAGGCAAAGCGAATATCCATACCGCTTTCAAAACTTTTAAACACCGCCATGGCGATGGCAGGTTCGAGCGAAGACAAAACTGCGGTACCCGGTTCCAGTATATTTTTCAGAAATGCTTCGCCAAATTTTATTCCTGAACGTTCCTCCACATCGCGGTAACTGTTTTTGATATAAGGGGCTACCGTATTGATAGGTCCGGTTCGTTCTCCCATCATCATTCCTCCGGAAAAAACGCGAAAACGGATCTGGTCCTCATATTTCTCATTAAATCGAGTGATAACCGGGCTAAATCCATAACACCAACCGCACAGGGCATCGTAAAAATACAGGATCTCGGTATTTGATTGTATAGACATGGAATGGGTAGAGCAAAAGGTGTACCCTTTTAATTGAAGTCGACGGTCAACAGACCACGGTCAACAGAATTTTAAATGATTGTTAGTTTACAAACTCGTAGACGTCAATTAATTACTCTCAACCGTAAATGTTGACTATTTTGCTGTTGACTGTCGTCTGTTGACCGTTGACTATTTCGCCATTGACCGTTGACCAGTTTGACCCCACTCATACGCCTTCAACGTATTCTGAAGGAGCCCGATCCGGGTCATCAATCCTACTCCACCGGGTACGGGGGTAATGTAAGAAGCCCTGGCAGCGACTTCATCAAAAGCCACATCGCCTTTGATCACGTAACCCCGTTCGTTGTCGGCATCCACACGGGAAATACCCACATCGATCACTACGGCTCCAAGTTTTACCATTTCGGCTTTTAAAAATTCAGGGCGGCCAAGGGCGGCGACAATGATATCGGCCTGCAGGCAGAGTTCTTTCAGGTTTTTGGTCTTGCTATGACAAACGGTGACGGTGCAATTTCCGGGATTGGTATTCTGCATCAACAAGGCGGCCATGGGTTTTCCAACGATATCGCTGCGTCCGATGACAACACAATGCTTGCCTGAAGTTTCGATCCTGTAGCGCTCAAGCATCATCATGATGCCGTAAGGAGTAGCCGGAAGGAAGGTATCGAGGCCTTTGAACATCATGCCCACATTCATGGGATGAAAACCATCCACATCTTTGGACGGGTCGATATGCATCATCACCTTTAAAGAATCGATATGACCGGGAACGGGCATCTGCACGATAAGTCCGTCAATGTTTTTATTCCCGTTCACCTTTTCAACCTCTTTCAACAGGTCGGCTTCGCTGGTGGTGGAAGGAAGGCGTATGACCGTTGAATCCATACCCAGTTCCTCACAATCTTTGGCTTTACTGGCCACATAGGTTTGAGAAGCCCCGTCTTCGCCAACAAGGATGGCGCATAAATGGGGGGCTCTCCACCCTTTATTTTTGTATGCCGCTATTTTTTCTTTGAGTTCCGCTTTGATGGCTTTCGCCAATACTTTACCGTCTAAGAGTTCCATAGCGCAAATTACTAGTTCGACATGGATTTCTCTTTGCGTTTTCGCAGGTTTTCATCAAGAATTACTTTTCTCAGGCGGATGCTCAATGGCGTCAGCTCGATACATTCGTCTTCTTCAATATATTCCATCGCCTCTTCCAGGGAAAAATTGAGTTTCGGTGCAATACGGGCCGAATCATCTTTCCCGGAAGCACGCATGTTGGTAAGCTGTTTGGCTTTGACCGTGTTCACACCGATATCATCCGGACGGCTGTTTTCACCAACCACCATACCCGGATATACTTCTTCACCCGGTTCTACGAAGAACCTTCCGCGGTCCTGCAATTTATCCAACGAATAGGCGGTCACCGAACCTTTATCCAGGGAGTACATGACTCCGTTGATACGTCCGGGGATATTTCCTTTCCAGGGGCGGTATTCGCTGAAACGATGGGCCATGATGGCTTCACCTGCAGTTTGGGTAAGCATTTGGGAACGAACGCCGATCAAACCGCGGGAAGGAACGATAAATTCGATCTGTTTGCGGTCGCCTTTGGTTTCCATATTCACCATCTCCCCTTTTTTGAAGGTAATAAGGTCGATGGCTTTTCCGGCAAATTCGTCGGGAACGTCAATAACCAATGACTCATATGGCTCGGATTTTACTCCGTCAATTTCTTTTACCAATACACGAGGCTGACCTACGGTGAGTTCAAAGCCTTCGCGGCGCATGGTTTCGATCAAAATGGACAAATGCAGGATACCGCGTCCGAATACCAAAAAGGAATCAGCCGAATCGGTTTCTTCCACACGCAGGGCCAGGTTCTTTTCGATCTCTTTAAAGAGACGATCACGAAGTTGGCGGGAAGTCACGAATTTTCCTTCTTTACCGAAGAAAGGCGAGTTGTTTACTGAAAACAACATGCTCATTGTTGGCTCATCGACTGTGATCGGTTCCAAACCTTCCGGAGCATCAAAATCAGCAATGGTATCTCCGATCTGGAAATCTTCCATACCTACCACAGCGGCGATATCACCGGCCATGACCATATCCGTTTTTTTCCGGCCGAGGCCTTCGAAGGTGTGCAATTCTTTAATACGCGCCTGGACAATTCCCCCGGCATTACGCACGAGTTTCACTGCCTCACCCGTACGGATGCTGCCACGGTGTACTTTACCAATGGCAATACGTCCCACGAAATTCGAAAAGTCGAGGGAAGTGATCTGCATTTGCAAATTACCTTCAGGAGGATTTGGAGCAGGAACCTTTTCCAGGATGGTATCCAGCAAATAGGTGATATCGGTTCTTGGTTCATTCCAGGTCGGGCCAAACCAGCCTTGTTTGGAGGAACCATAAACGGTAGAAAAGTTCAGTTGTTCTTCGCTGGCGTCGAGGTGAAAAAACAGTTCGAAAACCGCTTCATGCACTTCTTCGGGACGGCAGTTGGGTTTGTCGACTTTATTGACAACCACGATCGGCCGCAATCCGAGGGCCAGGGCTTTATGCAACACAAAACGCGTTTGCGGCATCGGGCCTTCAAATGCATCCACCAGCAACAATACGCCATCGGCCATTTTCAATACACGCTCTACTTCTCCTCCAAAGTCACTGTGACCAGGGGTATCGATGATATTGATCTTGGTTCCTTTGTATTGAACCGAAACGTTTTTCGAAAAGATGGTAATACCTCTCTCCCGCTCCAGGTCGTTGGAGTCGAGGATCAGGTCGCCCTTCTCTTCGTTATCCCTAAACTGGTTGGTTTGGTGGAGGATTTTGTCTACTAACGTAGTTTTACCATGGTCGACGTGGGCGATGATGGCAAGATTGCGGATATTGAGCATTGTTTTTAAAAGGTCCGCAAAGGTAAGCCTTTTATTCCGGCTTCCGTATCATCCCCTGCAAAAGCTTAAAACAGAACGCCACCCCCAAAGGTGAATCCCGACATGCTTACGTCCTTATTGTCAGACTTACCCAGCGTCGTGAGGGCCTCGAACATGCGGAATTCAAAGAAAAAATCTTTGCCGGCTTCAGTATCCAGTTCGATACCCACATCAATACATCCATAATAGGTTAATGGGACAGCTCCTTCCATTTTCCGGCTCATGTAGCCGTAGTTGTCGTTTGCCCCACCGTTGTCGTATTGACGTTCTTCTGTATTAAACAGGTTAGCCTGTATCATGATCCCGCCTCCCGCGTAAGGTCTAAATTTCTTGGAGGGGATGTTCAGGCGTATCGCTAAGGGCAGTCCAAGTCCCAGGTTCATGTACCGCTCGGTGTAGGGTTCCGGCCCAAAAATACCGCTGCTCGGACGAATTCCTCTTCCTTCGACGCTGCTGTAGTTCACCTGCAGGTCGGCACGCAAGCCGAACCAGTTGTTTAATCCATACACCATGATCCCTCCCGCCTGCACATACAATTTCGCAGAAGGGGCTGGATTAAAATTGGCTGAGGTATAGTTTGCGGAGCCAAAACCTATACGGGTACCGGTTCTTAGGCCCTCACTCTGGGCAAATGAGAAGAAAGGCATGCACATGGCAGCCGCTATCAGGATCGTTTTCATAGTAGTAATTTCAGTTAAAGTTACAAAAATGCCGGGAAACCTTGGATTAGAAGGTGGAGTATGGAAAATATTCATAGGCCGGGTTCGGGTGGGCGCGGGATGGCTGGCGCGCGCTTATTTGACGCGGAGGCGCGGAGGCGCGGAGATTTTTAATTTTTTTGAGAAAGGGGAATTACAATGCTAAACAACCATTTCAAATAAACAGGTAAATTCTACTCCAAAGCAAACACATCCCTCCGCGCCTCAGCGCCTCCGCGTCCATTCTTTGTGCGTAAGCCAACGTGCGGCAGCCAGATTATTTCCCTTTAAACGTCGCTTCCCGTTTATCTACAAAAGCCGCCATTCCTTCTTTCTGGTCTTCGGTAGCGAAGAGCATATAGAAGTTTTTGCGTTCGAACGAAAGTCCTTCGGAGAGGCTGCTTTCGAAGGATTTCAGGACGGATTCCTTGGCCATTTGAAGGGCCAGTGGGGAATTGCGGGCCATCTTTTGGGCCATCTTGAGGGTTTCATCCATCAACAATTCCACGGGCACAATTTTGTTGATGAGTCCGGCCTGGAGGGCTCTTTCGGCAGAGATAAATTCGCCGGTGAGCACCATTTCCATCGCCAAAGCCTTACCTACTGCGCGGGGAAGACGCTGGGTACCTCCTGCTCCGGGCATCACGCCTATTTTTATTTCGGGTTGTCCGAATTGGGCAGTTTCGGAAGCGACCACGCAATCGCAATGCATCACGAGCTCACAACCCCCGCCAAGGGCAAAGCCTGAAACGGCCGCGATAATGGGTTTTTTGGTCTTTTTAATCTGGTCCCAGGTGCTGAATTGGTCGATCCTGAGCATGTCGATGGCCCCTTTGCCACTCATTTGTTTGATATCGGCACCGGCTGCAAAAGCCCGTTCGTTGCCGGTGATGATGATCACCCGCACCTTTTCGTTTTCATCCAGGGCCTTTAACGCATCCCGTATCTCTCCCATCAATTCAAGGTTCAGGGCATTGAGTTCTTTGGGGCGGTTGAGCTGGATAAGCGCGGTATGTTCGGCAACCTGTTCGTTAACGAGGATATAGGTGAAATTCATGGGAGGTATCTTTTTTCTACAAATAAAGCAAAACGGAAGAAGAGGTAAGCTATAAGGAGTCCGAGCAGGGCCCCGACCAGAACATCTCCAGGGAAATGAACACCGACATAAACCTGCGCAAAGGCGATCAAACCCGCCCAGATAAAGAGTGCGTAAGAGGTCCAGGCCCTTCGGGAGCAGCCAAACAAGAGGCAAATAAACAGGGCGATGGCAAAATGGTTGGAGGCGTGGGAAGAAACAAATCCATAGTTACCCCCGCAATTCCCATCGTGTTTGCGCAGGATCACCTCCTGCTCCAGGTTTTGATGGTGACAGGGACGCAGGCGTTCAAAGCCCGGTTTAAAGATGCCCGAGGCGACATAATCACTTGCCCCAACAGCGAGGGCCAGTGCGGCAATCCATAGCCAACTTTTCTTTTTTTTAAGCCGGATGATGAGGTATAAAAAGAACAGATAAAGGGGTATCCATATTTTGGCCTCCCGTATCCAGGGCATGATCAGATCAAAAAAGGCATTGTCGAGGCCCCGGTTTATCAGGAAAAACAGCGCGTGATCCCAGGAAACCAGCGAAGCGATCATGTTTTGGCAATAAGGATGATGCGTTCCGAGTTCGTTTCGTCGTATGGGTTAAGCTCATAATCACCGAAACAATCCAGGATTTCAAAGCCGGTTTCGGTCAGGAGCTTTTTAAAATCGTCGCAGGTAAAGGCTTCGACACATTCTTCGAAATAATAGTCGGAGCCGTCGTGTTCGAACTCGATTTGTTTTCGGATCTTATTGTCGACCAGTGTCCTGGCGATATTAAAAGTAATGCCCTGGCTTTCTTTTGTTTCCTGTTCGATCAGGTTTTTAGCCAGTTTACAGGCATTAAAGAAGTCGAGTACAAATATTCCGCCCGGCTTTAATGCCTTTTTGATGGATTCGAGGGTACGGATATGGTCGGCATGGTCTTCAAAATAGCCGAAACTCGTAAACAGGTTCAGCACATAATCGAACTGTCCGGTAAACGGGATCTCGCGCATATCTCCAACAAGAAAGCGGAGTTTGGAATTGATATGTTTGGAAGCGTCGAGGATACTGGCCTTGCTCATATCGAGTCCGGTAACATCAAAACCTTTGTTATTGAGGTAAACGGAATGGCGCCCGCGGCCACATGCCAGGTCGAGCAGGGTCGCATCGCTATGGAAATCGAGTTTTTCCAGCAGATTATCCAATAATAATCGGGCATCCCGGGAATCTCTGTTGTGGTAGAGTATCGGATAAAAAGGAGAGTTGAACCAATTCTTGTACCAGTTGATTTTCTCGATCATCGCGACAAATATAGCAGACGAAAAGCTGCAAGTAAGCAAAAAAGAGTAAAAAAAAATGGCAAGTCCAAATCGCACAGCTACAACTAACTACCCTTGCTTCTGTCAAGACCTGGGGGATTCGTCAGGAGCTGGTCGTTCGTCCTTGCCGCTGCAAAGGTAAGGCCCTGGCGGGAAATTCCAATGGGGAAGTTCCAAATTTCAATTTAGACCCCGGTTGATCCTAAATCCGGAACAACATGACAAAGATCAACCTACTTTCTGATTTCACAAGATCAGGTCGCCAGGCGGGATCAAGTGGCGTGGTCGAATAACCGGTCTGCGAAGTTACCCCGCCCCTTCCGGCAAAATAGGGCACGCTGGAATTTCTATAAACGAATTCGGCCCTGAATGTGATGCTCTGATTTGGCATGTAGTCGATATTGCTTGAGCAGTCCCAGCCCGAAAACATATCGCCTGGATTGGCGCTGAAAGGGAATGCTCCTTCCGTCCTGGTTGGATCTGTCGGATCGGGAAGCGGACTGGCTTGTCCGGTAGGATAAAGCACCAAATACCTTCCCGGATTGGTCATAAGTCCACCCCCTATGGTCCATGCCAGCTTGTTTTTTGCAAACCAGGTCCGGTGATAGAACATAACGCTGGCAAAATATTGGGCAGGGCCCTGTATGCTGTCTCCGTTCTTAACTCCATTTACACCACCGCCTTTTTCAAAACCGAAATCCGTTGTTAAAGAAAAGGCTATTCTCGAGATGCCCTTTGCATCCGGACGATTAAAATACCGGAGCAAAAAGCTGTTGTCGGAATGAAAACGTTTTCGGTTAGGTATCCCGGCAGCATCAGAGCCATAATAATTGTTAGTGAGCAATTTCATCCGGTCATTCGGCACCCATGTAATGTTCCCGCCAAAACCAGGCATGCTGTTGAACTTGCCGTAACTTTGCCATCCATTGACCAGCCAGGGTTCGATCTTCAGGTGTTTATTCGGGTGAATCTGGACCCGCATCCCGTTAAAAAACCAGGGGGTATTGTCGGAAGTGAAAGAAGCCTGGTATTCCCAGTTTTCTGCCTGGTAAAAGGAGTTCAGGCCGATGTATGACATAAACAATCCCGCATCGATATTAATGCCATGCCATTTTTTGATATGATAACCGGCATAGGCTTCACTCAGGTACCGATAAACGTTGGCAAGCGCATATTGCCCATGGTTAGGACTAAGATCGTTACGTGGAACCAGGGTAGATCTTGTTCCGAACTGCGTCATCACTCTTGCCCGTGCTCCTTTGTAGCTGAAGTCGCCGCCAAAATGCAAGGCAGAAAGTTGAATTTCATTATTCCTGGCTAATGCAGTCGAACCAACTACCGTATTATCGATCGGTCTGTTAAACGAATAGTTGTAATTCACATCGATCAGGATGGCAGGGGTGAAATAAGGGATGTTTTTCCAAATATTTTCTTCCCGTCTGTCGTTCCCATTTTGCCAGGTCATGTCAATCCCTTCAAAAGGCTCCCCCTTTTGCTTATTCGGTAACGGCGTTTGTCCGATCGCCTGGAAACAAATTAAGATGCCGATGCTGGTGAATACGTGTTTCATGGTGTCCTTAGCTAATATTGGTACGGGTTAATTCAATGCTGGCACTTGGTTGATAAACCAAAGGAATATGTTCCACTATCACATCGCTTTTATCAATGCCAAAGGCTTTTTCATCGCTGAGACCCAATCGTTTCATAAAGAAATAAGTATTCAGAAGCAGGCCGATACGAAGCACAAATTCATTTTCAACGGAAATAAATCGCTCAATTACGACAAACTTGAAATCAGGCTCCTTATTGTATTTTGTCGATCCATCCGGCCTGTCATGGAGGTTCAGTTCTTTATTGACTACCAGGTCCTGCACGATCTTCTTAAAATACAACTCTGTCCTGGGTTGGATCCTGAAGCCTACATTGATGGTAACCTTGATAACAGTGTCGTCGACCAGTTCGGAAACATCATATGACAAAGTATAGGGCTCATTTGTCCTGTGAATATGGACAAACCAATATACATCCGCTCGTTTTGGGTTTTTGGCAAAAATGGAATTGATGATTTTTTCTTCGATTTCATGGCGGTTATTTGCCTTGGTGAGATAGATAAGGTGAGTAGCAAATTTGGGAATTGTGACATCCTCTTTAAGCTGGATAAGTCGACCGGCATGCATTCCCAGATCAATAAATTTCGTGAACCGGTTGCTGATTTTCCTTCCGGAATAGATCGAATACATGACGTACATGAAAATCGTGGATATGATCAGTGTGATGTACCCTCCTTCAGGGAATTTATGGATATTGGCGATAAAAAAGGCTATCTCAATGCTTGCAAACAGCATGGTGAGCAAGGCTACGAGGAACTTATTCCATTTTAAAATGAACAAGAGAAAATGCGCCAACAAATAGGTGGTCACCATCATGGTGATAGTAATAGCCAGGCCATATGCTGCTTCCATTGCTGATGAGCTCTGGAAGTGAAGCACCATTATAACACAACCGATCCATAACAGGATATTTATACTTGGAATATAAATCTGACCCTTGATCTCAGAAGGTTGACGAACCGCTACCCGAGGCCAGAAATTCATGTTCATGGCTTCGTTAATCAGGGTATAACTTCCGCTAATTAAGGCCTGCGAAGCTATGATAGCTGCCGAGGTGGCGATCAAAATTCCCGGTATCAGAAACCATTCCGGCATAATTTCAAAAAATGGATTTCGGCCAGCAAGGACACTATTTTCTCCAAGTTGCAATACCCACGCTGCTTGTCCAAAATAGTTGATCAGTAAACAGGTTTTTACCAGCCCCCAGGTGATGCGAATGTTCCTTCTTCCGCAATGTCCCAGATCCGAGTATAGTGCTTCTGCGCCTGTAGTGGCCAGGAACACGGCACCCAAAAGGACAAATCCCCCGGGGTATTCGGAAAGGAAGTGATAGGCGTATAAAGGGTTGACCGCTGCGAGTATGGCAGGGTACTGTAAGATCTGGATGATCCCCAGTGTCGAGAGCATGGCAAACCAAACGAGCATGGCCGGCCCAAAAGCAGATCCTACTTTATGGGTGCCAAATCGTTGAAAGAAAAACAAGGCAGAAAGGATCACGATCACGATGGGGACCGTCGGGATATTCTCAAACCCATGAATATTTCTTAATCCTTCAACGGCAGAAGCCACGGAAATGGGCGGAGTGATGATCCCGTCTGCCAGTAAAGCAGATGCCCCTAAAATCGTCGGAATGACCAAATAGCGTCCACGTCTTCGCACAAGGGCATAGAGAGAAAAAATACCTCCTTCACCGTGGTTATCTGCTTTAAGGGTAAGGTAAATGTATTTGAAGGTGGTTTGAAAAGTGATCGTCCAGAAAACGCAGGAAATACCCCCATAAACGAGCAACTCATCAATTGGCCGGTCTCCGATGATGGCCTTTAGGACGTAGAGGGGACTCGTTCCTATATCTCCGTAAATGATACCCAGCGCAACCAGAAGTGACGCCGCGGTTACTTTATTTTTTACTCCCTGATTTATTCCATCCATTGGTCAGACAAATAGCAGCACAAAAGTGCATGGAATACCATTCGGAGAATCTAAAAATTAAGCCGTTCCGTATAAAGATTCTATAAAGAAAAAAGCACGACTAGGTAAAACGGTACCCCACCCCGTTTTCCGTAAGGATATGTTTGGGATGGTTGGGATTGTCTTCGATCTTTTTACGCAGCGTGCCGACAAACACACGTAAATATTGGGTTTCCGTTTGCAGGCCATGGCCCCAGATCTCCTTCAGGATATATTGGTGTGTCAAGACGCGTCCTTCATTTTTTACAAAAAGTGAAAGGAGCTTAAACTCGGTTGAAGTAAGTTTAAGGATATGATGATCTCGTTTTACGATGCGGGCTACCAGGTCAACTGACAAATCGCCATATTCAGCGACCTGGGATATATTTTCACTTTGGTTCCTTCGAATGGCTGAACGGATCCTTGCCAAAAGCTCAGCTGAACGAAAAGGTTTCGTGAGATAATCGCTAGCACCATTATCCAGGGCTTCCACAATATCTTCTTCCCTGTTTTGCACGGAAAGGATAATGATAGGCTTATTGTACCAGGCCCGTAGTTCTCTCAGTATCTGATGACCACTTTTATCCGGCAGGCCAATATCCAGCAAAATTAATTCGGGTGGATGATTGGCAGCCATGATCATACCTTCTTTTCCGGTCCCTGCCTGCCAAACCCGGTAATCGCTGTTCTCCAAAGTGATCTCCAGAAGTTTTCTTATCTGGATTTCATCGTCAATGACCAGGATATCAGGTTTATTCATTTTTTAGGTTATTTAGGTAAGAGGTTTCAGCAGGAATTTCAACCTGGAAAGACGCTCCTCCCGCCGGGTTATTTGTCAGTTTCACAGAACCATGCAGGGCTTCTGCAAAACCTTTGACAATGGACAGCCCCAAACCACTACCGCCGGTCTTTGACCGGGGCAGACGGTAAAACTTGTCAAAAACCATTTCTATTTCGTTCTCCGGCAAGCCTTCTCCCGTATCTGATACATGGAGAAGGAAAGCCTCATTGGCATGTTCAACTTCAATACGTATTTCAGCATCATCGGGGGTATATTGAACGGCATTGTGAACAAGGTTATGGAGGATCTGCTCCGTTAATCCCTCGTCCAGCTTAAATAAGGGTAAATTGTCTTTTGACCGGAAATCGATCACACGATCCGAATCCTGTCGCGTTTTTTCTATCACGGAATACACCATTTCATTCACATCACACCATGTCAATTTTGGTTTTAGCATACCGCTTTCCAACCTGCTCATATTAAGTAGATTTTCGACCTGCCGGTTAAGCCGTATACTGGCTTTATCGATCTCCGCCAAAAGCTCCATCCGGTTTCTGTCGCTCAGTGTTTCTTTTTTCTCCTTTAACACGTCGACGGCCCCAAGAATAGTGGAAATAGGTGTTCTTAATTCATGTGAAAGGGAATTTAGCAAGGTAGTATAGAGGCGTATGGTATTTTCTTTTTCTTCTTTGTCGCGCGACCGATTTTCTCCTTTTCGAATTTGAACGGTTAACACTGCATTTACGGAAGCAATGATAAAATAGAGCAAAAACATGAGGATGTCCTCCGCCCGATCAATATGAAAGGTAAAAAGGGGCGGGATAAACAAAAAATTCCACAGGATCGCACTAAGAAAGGCCGCTGTCAATACCGGGAAAATTTCAAAAAGCATGGCCAAAAAGGAAACGGTCATGAGTAATACCAAAGCAACAATTCGGTATCCGATAAAATCGGATATCGGAAAGCAGATCGCTACGACAAAAACGACCAATGCAATACAAATTAAGTATTGCACATAAAAAGGATATTTTCTCGTTTTAAACCGATCCAACTACCAGCTAAATTCTATCCATCAAAGGTAAACGTTCCCTGATAAAGAGTTTATAAAGAAAATATAAAAGGACATAAGGAGTTTAAGGTGTTGAACCATCAAAAACTCGAATTTGCTTAGCTCCTCACAATGCCGCAAATTTGCAGCATGAAATTTTTCATCGACACCGCCAATCTCGATCAGATTCGTGAGGCACAAGACCTGGGTATACTCGACGGGGTGACCACCAACCCTTCTCTCATGGCTAAAGAGGGCATCAGCGGAAAAGCCAATGTGCTCGCACATTACAAAGCTATTTGTGAGATCGTTGACGGCGACGTGAGCGCAGAGGTAATCTCAACTGATTATGCGGGAATTTTAAAAGAGGCAGAAGTTCTTGCCGCCCTCGATGAAAAAATTGTGGTGAAAGTGCCCATGATCAAAGACGGGGTGAAAGCCATCAACTACCTCACCCAAAATGGAGTTAAGACCAATTGTACGCTGGTGTTTACTTCCGGCCAGGCTATTCTGGCCGCTAAAGCCGGCGCAACTTATATTTCTCCCTTTATCGGCCGTTTGGATGATATTTCCGCCAACGGACTCGAACTTATTGCCAGCATGGCCCAGATCTTTGCTGTCCAGGGTTATCAATCCCAGATCCTGGCTGCTTCCATCCGCAGCCCCTTGCATATTGTAGAATGTGCCCGCCTGGGTGCCAATGTGATCACTTCTCCGCTCAGTGCTATTCTGGCGCTCCTCAATCATCCGCTTACCGATAGTGGTTTGCAGAAGTTTTTGGAGGATCATAAGAAGGCAAACGGGTAGTCTTGGCTGTAAGCTATAGGCTTTAAGCTATAGGCTTTAAGCTATAGGCTGTTGGCATTAAGATCAAAGTCATGGAGCGGTAATGAGAAATAATTTAAAAAAGCTTATAGCTTATAGTTTAAAGCTTAAAGCCTACAGCCTATAGCTCCAAAAGCGTCCTCAAATCTGTATTCGATTCAACAAGGATCCCCCGCACCCCTGCTCCCTCAGCAGCTTCTACGTCGCGGGAACGGTCGCCGATCATGAACGCTTGTTTGGGATCAATGGAATAACGCGCCAGGGCCCGTTCTATCATCAACGAGCCCGGCTTACGGCTCAGGCTGTTACTGAAATCCGGATGATGGGGAGAATAATAAATGGCATCGAGCTTCACTCCTGCTTCATTTAAAATGTTTTCAAGATAAAGGTGCAGATCCCTCACATCGTCGTGGGTATAGATGCCTTTGGCTATTCCTCCCTGGTTGGTAATGACGATAAGTTTGTATCCCCGGCTTTGCCAAAAAAGGAGCGCTTCTTTTACACCATCATTGAGAATAAAGTCTTTTTGCCGGTATACGTACGCACCAATTTCCTTATTGATGATGCCATCCCTGTCTAAAAATACCGCCTTGTTCATTTCAGTTCTTGAAAGTTCACCGCAATAAGGCTATTTTCGGCCATATTTTTTTATTTGTGCCAGAGAAACTTGTAATCATACCCACCTATAAGGAAAGGGAAAACATCGAAAAAATGCTCCTTGCCGTGATGGCGCTGGAAGGCGATTTTCATGTTTTGGTTGTGGACGACAGTTCTCCGGACGGCACGGCTGATATTGTAAAAGCCTGCATGCGTGATTTTCCGGATCGCCTGTTTATTCTCGAACGTGCCAACAAAGACGGACTTGGCAGAGCCTATATTACCGGATTTCATTGGGCGCTGGACAGGGGTTATGCCTATATTTTTGAGATGGATGCTGATTTTTCGCATAATCCCAAAGACCTGATCGCCTTATACAATGCCTGTGTAGCGGGTGCCGATATGAGTATCGGTTCGCGTTATGTGAACGGTGTAAATGTGGTAAACTGGCCAATGGGACGTGTATTGATGTCGTATTTCGCCTCGGTTTATGTACGCTTCATTACCGGACTGAAAATCCAGGATACCACAGCCGGTTTTGTGTGTTACCGCTATAAGGTTCTGGAAAAGATCCCGCTGGACAAGATCCGCTTTAAAGGCTATGCATTCCAGATCGAAATGAAGTTTACAGCCTGGAAATACGGTTTTAAACTCGTCGAGGTTCCCATCATCTTTACCGACCGCTCCGAAGGCGAATCCAAAATGAGTCGCGGCATCTTTAAAGAAGCCCTTTTCGGGGTGATGCAGATCAAGATGAAGAGCTGGTTTAGGAAATATACCTAATCAGCAGGCAACCCTTTTTGTCGATCCGCTGTCTTCTGATAATGAAACCACTCCTTGCAAGTCTCTTCCTATTCCTGGGTACCTTGAACATGGGCCTGGCACAATCCTTTAGCCGGCATTTTCCCCACGGACAAAAGATCATTTTCCTAATAGCAGACGAATCTGATACGGCAGTTCATCAGATGATCTATGACAGCAGTTATTTCTCTATACAAGATCCTAATGGAGATGGAAAAGTGCTTTTTCATACCGGTCTGCGGCATTTTGTAGCTTGCCAAAACCTCCATCCTTCAATATTGGATAATATTAACTTCTATGCTAATTCACAACTTGCCTATTACCGTTATAAAGATTCGGCAGCTATTTTCAGCATTGAACTTTTAGGCTCCTTAGTGGTAGAAATAAAAACCAGCTTAAGCCCGGGCTCCTCGCATACTTTTGGAAACAGAACCCTGATCCTCACAGAAAAAACCTGGTATGATGCCGATGGTATTCAGGACAGTGTACTATATTTCTATCCGGAAAAAAATGGTAGTCCTGATTTTAATAAAACGCCCGTGATCTTTGGAGAAACCCGGGGTTGGATTTGCGGAGGGGATGATGCCCCTTTTAAACAAATTGGAAAGATCGATGAATTTGGTAATTATTCCGGAGGGCTGAATGTTCCAAGCTGGCAGGATTATTTTCCTGAAGAAGCCGGTGATGTTAAGCGTTGGGAAATTAAAAAAGCCATTCCACCTGACCCCAGCCACCCGATCGGACGTGTTGACAGTTTCCTTTCTGTAACCCGTTACGCTGATTCCATTCGAATTAAGGTCCGCGAATACACGCTACTTGCCGACTGGACCTGGAAATTCAGATACGAATACGAACACACCATCCTTCCGCCTCAAGAAATGGTGGCTGTGTTAAAACATGAAAATTTTGCCCGGTATTGGCTTCCTGTCCCTGATCAATATCCATCAGCAGACCCGGTCCTTCTTACCCGGATCCATCTTGACCGGTCAAAGGATATTTTGGATTTGGAACTCATTTCTGACGGTGCTTCTTCTATCGAAGACTCCTGCAGGTACTCTCAGGTTTCGGATGCCTTTTTCTTAAGGCGTTTTTCAAAACAGTACGGATTAATGTTAAAAGATCATCAGCAATGGGGATATGATACCGAAATTCTAATTGCCGCGAAAGTGGGCAACCAACAATTTGGAAACCTCGCCCTCTCTTGTCCTGAATTAGCTGCTCCGGTTCTTGATCTCTATCCAAATCCGACTCGCACGACTTTACTTATTGGAGGAGACTATCCCGGCGCTCAGTACGAGATCATCGACCCGGCCGGGGCAATTCTGTTATCAGGAACGCTCGCGGAAAACAGCATTGCTGTTGATGGATTGGCTGATGGGACCTATTTCCTACGAGTTTTGCAGCAGGATGGTTCTGTGGTGAGTGGGAAGTTTGTAAAGGGTGCTTATTAGCCATAGGTAGCGTCTTTCCTGAGGCATCCTCCCCCCAGCCCGCCGCCTTCACTTCGTTACGTCGGCCAAGCCTCCGAAGGGGGAGTTTGCATGAACTTCCTCTAAAGATTGTACTCAACACTATTCCGCTCCCTCGCTCAGACCACAGGTCCCGCTCCCCCGCTCCCCCGTGAAGCAGAACTCCTGCGTCGTTCGCTTCACCGCATGGCTACCAGAAGGAAAACCCGCGTTGTTGCCTGCCTGTTTTCTGGAATGAATTGTAGTTGTACACGAAACTCAGCATAACATAGCGGGTAACGGCATTGGAGATAGAAGTTGAAACATAGTTCCCGCTGGCAAACTGATCGATATCTCTGTTTTGGTTCAATAAATCAAAAATACTTAGTCTGATCTGTCCGCGGTTCTCCTTGAGTATCAGGCGGGTAAATGCGGCATTGACCAGGGTGTATTCCCTTGCCTCAATAGCCGGGTTCGAAGAAGCCTGACGGGTATAGGTACCCTTTACGTCTAACCAATATTTTTCTGCCGGAGCCCACCAAATTTCTGCGTAAATGGAAGCATAGCGGTTGAACATGACCTGACTTAAGCCAATAGTCTGGCTGCTGCTAAATACAGGATTGTAGGAAATACGGACGTCTAAATAGTCTTTTTTAAGAATATTGTAGGATATAGCCGGACGCAGGTAATAGTTCATTAAGGGATATGACGAAAAATTGAGGTATTGCCAGCTTTTGTTCGCACTTCCGGAAATATAGAAGCTTGGTGCGTGTTTCCATTTTTTACTGCTTTCTTTGGATGCATAAAAACGAACATAGAACCCTGCATGGGTAATTAATTGATCGGAAGCCAGGTTTCTGGGACGACGCACTGACCTTCCTGCTTCGTCAAAAAAATTCTCCATTACGATGCCTTGCTGGGTAACGCTGAGCCGTCCATTCCATTGTATACTCCGTGTTCCCGTGGCATTGCCCATTCTGCCCCAGGTCGACAAGGTATGATCTTTTTCCGGCTTCAGCTCCGGATTACCACTCTGTATCCGGTTCGGGTCTGAATTATCGACCAGATCCAACAATTGAGAAGACCCCGGCAATTCATTTGTATAATTATAATCAACATCTATATACGAGGAAGAAACAGATTTAGAAAAGGAAAACGACGTCTCCATAAAGCGAAAACTTCTGTCGATACCGGAATTTCCAAGCTCGTTTTCCAACGCCAGATCGGTTTTTTGAAGCGAAACATGGGCAGAAAACCTGCCTTTCCCTACCCTTTTGCTCATGGATAAATTGCCCACATAATTGGTTCTTTGTTCATTAAAACGGGTACTAAGGACGGGAAGGAAAACACTTTCCATACTCGCACTATCGCGCTCATAAACCATCACCCGGCGTACCGATTCATTGTGGTTAACAGAAGGTACAAATCGAAAGGATAAGGAATCATTCACTTTAAACCTGACTGTTGCCGCATGGTTAAGGAAAAATCCACGCGATTCTGATTCGCGTTCCTGAAATTGATTTTGCTCATAAGTAGCCGTATCGGTAATGGTTTGGGTTTGAATATAATTTTCACCCTGGCCACTTTGATCATTAAGGCCAACTTCGCTATTCATTGCGTACCCCCAACGTTTCAGTGCGATATCCCAATGCAGGTTATTTGAAGCGTTCATCCCTGTTACGTTGCTGTTGAGGGTATTGGCTATATAGGTTTGACCGGACTGATACGAATAAGCATTTTCATTTTGTCTGTCATTATTCTGTTTGCCCCCGTTGATCGTGAGTTTTGGACGCCAGTGAATCATATTTAAGGTGTCCGGGGTCCATCTGAATTTGGCGTTTAGAGAATGGGTGCTGCCTTTAGCCAATTCACGGGTTAGGGTCGAAATACTTAATGTGGTATCCCCAAAATAGCGTTCACTCTCCAGATCTTCATTGTATCGCGTACGGGTAAGGCCAAAGAAATATGAACTGGAAACCGACCATTTACGGGGAATGTCATAATTGAAGTTAAAGCCTCCTCCTCCGCTTTCGGTTATACCCTTGCCACCTCCAAAACTCGTCCCGTCCACCTCAAGATTATTGTCGGAAAATGAAATATAATTCACTCCACTTCTGTTAAATCCGCCCATGCGGTACAATTCGCTGAAAGAAAATCCGGATTGACTCAGGTTATTCCCAAATCCGATCAGGGAAAGCTGAAGGGTATCGCGAAGGAAATTCCACATAAAACCCGATTCATACCTTTTATCGCTTCCATAACCTGCATAGGCCTTACCAAAATGACTCTTTTTTGCCCAGTGTTTCAGGGTTAGGTTGATGGATACATCGCCGGTCTCCGTGGCCCTGCCCCGCTCATCCTTTTCTTCGGTGATCTGTACTTTTTGGACAGCCTTAGCGGGAATATTTTTCATTAAAATGACCGGGTCGTCGCCAAAGAACTGTTTGCTGTCGATAGTGATCCTGGAGACCTTTCGTCCGTTATAGGTGATCTGTCCATCCTCACCAACCTCTACACCGGGTATACGTTTCAGCAGTTCTTCAACGGCAGAACCCGGCCTGCCAATAAAGGCATCGGCATTAAATTCAATGGTATCGTTCCTCACCACAATAGGCGGCGCTTCCCAGGTAACCACCATTTCCGTTAACTGATTGTCTTTCGCACTCACCTTTAAGGTATCCAGCTTTTTAGCCTCGGCACTGTCCAGGCGAAAATTCTTAACCCGGGCCTGGTACAAAACATGAGAAACCAATAAACGCAGGGGAATTCCGGAAGGGAGTCCTTTCAGTTCATAACCTCCTCCATCATCGGTGAGTCCGAAATTTATCACACTCGAATCGCGCAGGTCAAAAACGGCAACGGTGGCATAGGAAACAGGAATGCTTAATGAATCGGTTACATATCCGGATACGCTTCCTTTTTGGGCCAGGACAAAAACAGGTAAACAAAAAATGAGGAGACCGGTTAAGGTAATTTTTCGTTTCATGCAGGTCTGAGGTTCCCAAATGTAACGTGATTACGTCTTTTCTGGTATTCCTTTTAGACCAAAAAAAAGACCAGGCAAAATTGTCTGGTCTTTTGTATGGGTTTAGCTGCGCTTAGGTCAGCACGATGATCGTGTTTTTGAGCACTTCCACAATTCCACCGCTAACCTCTATAAAATGGGTTCCTTCGGCATCCTTTACCCGGATCTTTCCTTTTTCAAGGCTGGAGATCAGGGCAGCGTGGTTGTTCAATACTTCAAAAGAACCTTTGGCTCCAGGAAGCTGAACGGCTGTAACTTCTCCGCTATATAATACTTTATCAGGGGTGATGATATCCAAATGCATCTTTTCCTCCTTCTAATTAAGCGTTTTCAGCAAGCATTTTTTCACCTGCCTGGATCACCTCTTCAATGGTACCTTTTAAGTTAAAGGCCGCCTCAGGGTATTGATCCAGTTCGCCATCCATGATCATGTTAAATCCTTTGATGGTGTCTTCGATGGAAACCAACTTACCTTCAAGTCCGGTAAACTGGGAAGCCACGAAGAAAGGCTGTGACAAGAAACGCTGAACACGACGAGCACGGTGAACCACGAGTTTATCTTCTTCGGAAAGCTCATCCATACCTAAGATGGCGATGATATCCTGAAGTTCTTTGTAACGCTGTAATAACATTTTAACCCGTTGTGCAGTTCCATAATGGGCCTCTCCAACGATATCCACGGTAAGGATACGGGAAGTAGAATCCAATGGATCCACAGCCGGGTAGATACCCAACTCGGCGATCTTACGCGACAATACAGTCGTTGCGTCCAAGTGGGCAAAAGTTGTTGCCGGTGCCGGGTCTGTCAAGTCATCCGCAGGCACATAAACCGCCTGAACAGAAGTGATGGATCCGTTTTTGGTCGAAGTGATCCGCTCCTGCATCGCACCCATCTCCGTAGCCAGGGTTGGCTGGTACCCTACCGCCGAGGGCATACGTCCCAAAAGGGCCGATACCTCAGAACCTGCCTGGGTAAAACGGAAGATATTGTCGATAAAGAACAGGATGTCTTTTCCCTTTCCTTCGCCTTCTCCATCACGGAAATATTCCGCGATCGACAACCCGGTAAGGGCCACACGGGCACGGGCGCCGGGAGGTTCGTTCATTTGTCCGAACACGAAAGTAGCCTGGGAATTCAGCAGCTCTTTTTTGTCGACCTTATCGATATTCCATCCGCCTTCTTCTTCCTGGGCGTGGATGAATTCTTTTCCATATTTTACGATACCTGACTCGATCATCTCACGAAGCAGGTCATTTCCTTCACGGGTACGCTCACCTACACCGGCGAATACCGACATACCATCGTAGGCTTTTGCAATATTGTTGATCAATTCCTGGATCAATACCGTTTTTCCTACACCGGCACCACCGAACAAACCGATCTTTCCTCCTTTGGCATATGGCTCGAGCAGGTCGATTACCTTGATACCGGTAAAAAGAGGTTCGGATTGGGTAGAAAGGTCCTCATAACGCGGAGGGGCATTGTGGATAGAGCGGCTGCCCGTCCTGTCAATAGCTCCCAAACCATCGATGGCATCACCAACAACGTTTAACAAACGTCCTTTGATATGCTCGCCAACAGGCACCTGGATGGGGGCTCCTGTATCGATCGCCGCCATTCCGCGGAGCAAACCTTCTGTGGAATCCATGGCGATGGTTCTTGCCATGTTTTCGCCCAAATGTTGCTGAATTTCAAGAACCACACGGGCTCCATCAGCCTTCTCAACATACAATGCGTCGAGGATGTTAGGAAGTTTAGCTCCTTCTGCGTCGAAAGTAACATCGACTACGGGGCCGATGATCTGTGCTATTTTGCCTTGATTTGACATGTTTAGAATACGGTGTTTTTACTGCGCTGCAAAAGTAGGATTTTATCCTTTAAAAAAAACGGGGTGGATATTATTTTCCGTTGACTACTTTTATAGACGTGGTTGGGGGGTTGAACGCTTTGCTAGTTGAATCGCTGCGCTGTTGAAGGTTGAGGGTTGAGGGTTGAGGGTTGAGGGTTGGATGTTGCCCGTCTTAAGCCTACAGCCTACAGCCTACAGCTTATCGCCCTTGTTCAAAATCACATCCATATAATACAACTCCGGATCATAAAAGGCCTCTACCCAGGTGAAGCCGGCTTCTGTGCTTAACTGGCGGAATTCTTCGGGACTGTATTTTTTGGCAAATTCGGTTTGCACATTCTCCCAGGCATCGAAATGGAAACTGCGGTTGAGCTTTTCTATCAATACTTCCTGCTCCTTTTGGGAGATGAGGTAATTCTTTAGCTCTCCTGTTTCCGGTTCGTAGGAGGCGTAGTGTTTGAAATTTTTGGTGTTAAAATGTCCGCCCAAATCGCGGTTGATGCGTTCCAGAAGGTTCAGGTTGTACCGGGCGGTAATGCCTGCCGGGTCGGAATGGGCGGGAAGGATCACCGAGGGGGCTTTTTTCAGATCGATACCCAGCAGCAGATTGTCACCACTTTTCAGGATACGGTGCAGTTGCTTTAAAACGCTTAAGGCATCCTGATAGCCTAAATTCCCGATCCTTGAAGCAGGAATTACAATGAGTCTGGGCAGGGGTTTCGTTTCCTCCCGGGCTTCCAGGAGGGCAAAAAATTCGCCATGGCCTGGATCTATAACCAGATCAGGCAATCGCTGTTTTAGGGTGGCCTGGCTCATTTTCAGCAGTTCTTCCGAACTGTCCATGGGACTGAATTGTATTTTTTTATCCCGCCTGAGCAGGGCTTTAAGCAGATAATAGATGGCCGAAGTATCCCCGGCCCCTTTTTCAATGATCTGCATGCCGGGTTGATACAGGAGTTCGGCCATTTCTTCCGCATGGGTTTTATAGATCCCCAATTCACAAGCAGCCGCATAGAACTCCGGCATGTTCCGGATCTCCTTCAAGAGGCGGATACCCGTTTCATCAAAAAGGTAATCAGACGGAAGTCGTTTAGGATTGGAGCTCAAACCGTGAACTACCGCTTCTGAAAATTTGGATTGCATGGTGCTTAAATTGAACCCGTTTCGAATTTGCAGACTTCCTTCAGGGTCATGTCGCTATGGATCATACCGGTTTGTGACAAAATTTTTCCTGTTTTCGGATCATGTACCCATCCATGTAAATACGGGTTATTGCTCTTTTTCCAGGCATTCTGTATGATGCTGGTTTTGCCCAGATTATAAACCTGTTCACGGACATTGAGTTCCACCAGTTTGTTTTCCCGTTCATCTCCTTTGAGCAACTTGAGGTCATTCCAGTAAAAACTCTGAGTATCCCTTACAGCGCGTAGCCAGTTATCTAAAAATCCATGGTCGGTAGCCTGCATGGCGGTTCGAACCCCGCTGCATCCATAATGGCCACAAACGATCACGTGCCTTACCTTGAGAATTTCAACGGCATAACCGATCACAGAAAGCACATTCATATCCGCCTGAACCACCAGATTCGCAATGTTCCGATGCACCACCAGATCTCCCGGATCGGTGCGGGTTACTTCATTGGGTTGAAATTTGCTGTCAGAACACCCTATCCATAAAAAAGAAGGCGTCTGGGTTTCCATATGGCGGGAAAAATAAGTCGGATCCTGCGCCATCATGTCATTTACCCATTGCTCATTGTTCTCCAGCAGCTTGCGAATCGACTCAACCATATGTTCAAAACTACAGGTTAATTGTGAATTTTCGCTCCGACCGGGTATATTTCCATACAGCCCTTTGATAATGAAGCCTCTTTTAGTTAGGACCGTGGTTGTAAAATGAGACAGGCTTTCCGTTCTTTGCAAAGCATAATGAACCCGAAACTCAGCATCATTACCGTTACTTACAATGCCGAAAAGTTTATTGAGTCAACGATACTTTCTGTTGGCTCCCAACATTTTACCGATCGGGAATACATTGTGGTAGATGGTTTATCGGGAGATACAACTGTCGACATCCTGAAAAAACATCCGGGAATTGTTAACGTATGGGTCAGCGAAAAAGACGCGGGCCTTTATGATGCCATGAATAAAGCCATCATGTTGGCCCAGGGCGACTACATGATGTTTCTGAATGCAGGCGACCTTTTTTTTGATGAGGAGGTTTTGAATGAAGTTTTTAAACAGGCCGGGGATGTGGATCTTATTTATGGAGATACAGCCATTATCGACACCCATTACGAAATGGTAGGCATGCGTCATATGCGACCTCCCAAAGACCTGAACTGGAAAAGTTTTAAAAACGGGATGGTCGTTTGTCACCAGGCCATTATTGCCAGGCGTGAACTGGTTCCTTTATACGACCTCCATTACCGGGTGGCGGCGGATATCGACTGGGCCATACGCCTCACCCGTTCTGCAAAGACTTTTTATTTTTATAATGAGCCCATTGTTCGCTTTATGCAGGATGGTATATCCACCCTGCACCGCAAACAGGGTTTAATCGAGCGGTATCGAATACAAACCCATTATTACGGCCGATTACCAACCCTTCTGAATACGTTTATGCTCGGCTTAAAGTATGTGCTGAGCCTGCGCTTTATTTCGAATGTGAGAAAATGAACAAACGCGTAAAGTTGTGGGACCGTTATTTTGAGTTGTTTTTGAGTGAGGAGCAGATACAGGAACGTGTACAAGCCATTGCCAGGGAATTGAACAAAGACTACCTGGGCAAACGTCCGATCTTTGTTGCCGTGCTGAACGGTTCTGTTCATTTCGCCTCCGACCTCACCCGCTTTTTTCATGATAAATGTGAGCTCAGTTTTGTAAAATATACCTCCTACCAGGGACTACACAGCACAGGAAAACTTCAGCGTTTATTGGGTATGCAGGAAAATATTTTCGGGCGGCATGTGATCCTGGTCGAGGATATTGTCGATAGCGGACTCACCATTGCCGGTATTTGTGAAGAACTTGCCGCCTCCGAACCATTAAGTTTGCGCGTGGCCACCCTGCTGTACAAGCCCAAAGCCCGTATCCATCCCATTAAACCGGATTATGTAGGTTTTGAAATAGCCAATGACTTTGTGGTCGGTTATGGATTGGATTATAACGGCCTTGGGCGCAACCTGAGCGAGATCTATAGAAGTGTGTAAGTAGTCAACGGTCAACAGTCAACGGTCAACAGCAAATGTGGTTAGCCTATAGCTTATAGCCTAAAGCCAATAGCCTATATGGTCCCGTTTCCTTATCTTTGCACTTTCTTCCATTTATCCCATCAAAAATGTTAAATATCGTACTCTTCGGCCCTCCCGGGGCAGGTAAAGGAACCCAGTCGGCCAAACTCATCGAAAAATACAAACTGGTTCACCTCTCGACGGGGGATGTTTTCCGCGCCAATATCAAGGGGAATACCGAACTGGGTAAGCTGGCCAAAAGCTATATGGATGCCGGTAATCTGGTTCCTGATGAAGTGACAATTCGCCTGCTGGAAAGTGAAGTGGATAAAAACCCGAATGCCAACGGTTTTATTTTTGACGGATTTCCCCGCACGACGGCACAGGCAGAGGCGCTCGACGCCTTTTTGGCGGGAAGAGACACGACCATCCATCAAATGATCGCCCTGCAGGTTCCGGAAGAAGAACTGGTTAAACGGCTATTGATACGCGGACAAGAAAGTGATCGTCCGGATGACAAAGACGAGACCATCATTCGCAACCGTATCAAGGTATACAATGAACAAACTGCAGTACTGGCCGACTATTACTCCCGCCAGAATAAATATGTTTCGGTTGAAGGGGTGGGTAAAGTAAAAGCCATTTTCGATCGATTGAGTTATGTGATTGATTCTTTAAATGCTAAAGCATAAACGTGGCTGAATCGAATTTTGTTGACTATGTAAAAATTTGCTGCCGTACCGGTAAGGGTGGCAAGGGCGCTTCGCATTTGCATCGCGACAAAAAAACGGCCATGGGCGGCCCTGACGGTGGCGACGGTGGACGGGGCGGACATATCATCCTGCGCGGAAATTCGCAGCTATGGACCCTGCTGCATTTAAAATACAGGAAACATATCATCGCTGCCGATGGTATGCCCGGAGAAGGCGGAAGAAGATCCGGAGCCGAGGGTAAAGATGAATACCTTGATGTTCCATTGGGAACTGTTGCCCGAAATGCCGAAACCAATGAGACCATGTTCGAGATCACGGAGGAAGGCGAAGAAAAAGTGTTGCTTTCAGGTGGTCGCGGTGGTTTGGGAAATGAACATTTTAAAACCCCATCCAAACAAACTCCCCGTTATTCCCAGCCTGGCGAACCAGGTAAAGAAGAGTGGATGATCCTGGAGCTTAAAGTATTGGCCGATGTGGGATTGGTTGGTTTTCCAAATGCCGGAAAAAGCACCTTACTGTCAGTTATCTCCGCTGCGAAACCCGAAATTGCCGATTACCCCTTTACCACGATGGTACCTAATCTGGGTATCGTGCCTTACCGCGATTACAAGTCGTTCGTCATGGCCGATATCCCGGGAATCATAGAAGGCGCCGCAGAAGGCAAAGGACTCGGTTTACGTTTCCTGCGCCATATTGAACGGAATGCCCTCCTTTTATTCATGGTTCCGGCCGATGCCAAAGACCTCAAAAAAGAATACGAGATCCTGCTCTGCGAACTGGGTAAATTCAATCCGGAATTGCTCCATAAGGAGCGTATCCTGGCCATCACCAAAGCCGATATGCTCGATGAAGAATTGATGAAGGAGATGGAAACCACGCTGCCCAAAGATGTTCCTCATTTATTTATCTCCTCTGTTTCGGGATATAATATTGATAAGATGAAGGATCTTATTTGGATGAAGTTGAATCCTTGAAAGAGGGTGAGAGGGTGAGATGGTGAGACAGAGGTAGGGAGGATTGGAAGTAGGGAGGACGAGAGGAATTTCTCTGTGAACTCTGCGAAAAAACTCTGTGCACTCTGTGGTTAAAAAGCGTAACTCCAATGGTATCCACCAAACCCAGCCATGGTCTATGGTCTATGGTCTATGGTCTATGGTCTATGGTCCCTGGAAAAAAAGTCATACGTTTGGTTAAACCAATAGCTTTTCGGTACATCCTACCCCCGAAAACCTAAACCAAATGAAAAAATACACCCTGCTGGCGGCACTTTGCCTTGTTTCCCTCCTGTTTATCCAAGCCGGAATTAACCTCAATCAACTGGATAATTACGCGGCGCAAACGGTACCGAATTATATCCTACAGGACAATACCCCTCCCTTTAATATGCTCGGGGATAAAGGAGCCACACTTGGAAGGGTTTTGTTTTATGATAAGAACCTCTCCCTCACCGGTACCATAGCCTGTGCTTCCTGCCACAAACAGGAGTTCGGGTTTGGGGATACGGCCCAGCTTAGCGACGGGCATACAGGAGGAAAAACAGGCCGCCATTCCATGCGTTTGGTAAACAGCCGTTTTGCCCAGGAAGTGCGCTTCTTTTGGGATGAGCGTGCCACGTCACTGGAAGATCAAACTACACGTCCGATCCAGGACCATATTGAAATGGGTTATAGCGGCACCAACGGAGATCCGGACCTGGATTCCCTGATGAAGAAGATGGCTACCCTGCCCTATTACCCTTCCCTTTTCACCTATGTTTTTGGTGATGCGACCATTACCGAAGCGCGCATGCAACAAGCCCTTGCCCAGTTTGTCAGGAGCATTCAGTCCTTCGATTCCAAATACGACCAGGGACGTGCCCAGGTAGCGAATGACGGAGCCATGTTCCCCAATTTTACCACCGCAGAAAATGCCGGTAAGGCCCTTTTTCTTGCACCTCCGAACCAGGGCGGTGCGGGTTGCCAGGGTTGCCACCGGGCCCCCGAATTTGATATCGCCCCCAACTCGCAAAATAATGGGGTCATCCATGTGGCAGGAACAGTGGATGATATAGACCTCACCAATACCCGCGCTCCAGGTTTGCGCGATTTGTTTAACCCACAAGGCCAACTCAACGGCCGCCTGATGCATAATGGGGAATTCACCACCATCGAACAGGTAATCGAACATTATAACAGCATTCCGAATGATGCACGCAATACCAACTTAGACCCCCGACTCCGCGGACCAGGCGGGGTGGGAACCCAACAACTCAACCTGGGTCCTAATCAAAAGGCTTTTCTGGCAGCTTTCCTGAAAACCCTGAGTGGAAGCAATGTGTATACTGACCCGAAATGGTCCGATCCCTTTGAAACGGATGGTACCTTGAATTTAAGTCTCGTAGGCCTTGACAAGTTTGAAGCTGTAAAAACGCCATCCTCCAGGGTTTACCCAAATCCATTTTCCCAATACCTTAACATTAGCAACGAAGCGGGGATCCGGTCATATCGGATTTTCAGTCTTGAGGGAAAGCTTGTTCAGGAGAGCCAGCTTGACGGTAAGTACGGGCAGAAAATTTTCTGCCCCGACCTTCAACCTGGTATTTACTGGCTGATGCTTGAATTGGGAGATGGTAGGAAAGAAACGATCAAGGTATTGAACGTCAGATCGCTGCACTAGTTGAACGCTACGCTAGTTGAACGCTATGCTAGTTGAATCGCTACGCTGTTGAAGGTTGAATGAGATTGTTGGCAAGCCCGAAAGCATATGTTCCTTTGCTATGCCAGAGGTCGTAGTTGCATTTAGAATAGCGATTCGGTGAGGGCACCGAATCGCAAAAGGAATTCCCGCTCGGAATAATTGACCCTTGGCGGCGGAACAACCCTCAACCTCAACCTCAACCTCAACCTCAACCTCAACCTCAACCTCAACCTCAACCTTTTTCTACTTCCCCCTTTTCGTCGTAACTTTGTTATAACATGGACGGACTACTGATCAAACCCTTAGAATTCCCCTGGGTCACTTACGACCCCTTTCTTTTTTGTGCCTTTCACCACGATAAGTATCCTAAAGGAACGCCCGGTCTGGGTCCTGACCCGATTTTGCTGGAGGGGCGCCGTTTGGGAGAAGATTTTGCCAACCAGTTTGGCTGGAACATGTACCATGGCGAAACTGTACCCGGCTTTCCGGCTCATCCGCACCGGGGTTTTGAAACGGTTACCATTGCTGCCAAAGGATTGGTCGACCATTCTGATTCCATGGGGGCGTCCGGTCGATTTGGTAATGGCGACGTCCAGTGGATGACGGCGGGCAGCGGGGTGCAACATTCGGAAATGTTCCCCTTGCTTAACCAGAAAGAGCCCAATGAATTGATGTTGTTCCAGATCTGGCTGAACCTGCCGGCGGCCTCTAAAATGACCAAACCCCATTTTGCCATGTTGTGGCATGAGGCCATTCCCGTGGTTGAGATAAAATCGGCCAATGGAAGTTCTTTTGTTAAACTTATAGCGGGCAAATTTGAAGATTATCACGCCCCTGCTCCTGCTCCGAATTCCTGGGCTACCAACCCGGATAATGAAGTAGCCATCTGGCTCATCGAGATGGAACCCGGTGCGGAATTTAGCCTGCCGGCCATCCATAAAGACGTAACCCGCACTTTATACTACTATGAAGGAAACGGCATTTCGATCAATGAAGGAGTGGTCGCCGGCAAACAATCCATACGCATGGATGCTGATATTACTGTGGATATCCGGAACGGTTCTTTCCGCTCCTCCTTCCTTTATTTACAGGGGAAACCGATCTCAGAACCTGTGGCACAGTATGGTCCTTTTGTAATGAATACCCAGGAAGAGATCACCCATGCTTTTCGTGAGTACCAAAAAAGCCAATTTGGTGGCTGGCCCTGGCCGAAATATGACCAGGTGCACCCGGCTGATAAAGGACGTTTTGCTGTCCATGCCAACGGAAGGACGGAAATCCCAGGTTAAGGTTAAGGTTGAGGTTGAGGTTGAGGTTGAGAAGGGTTAAAGTCCGATGATAATTTTGTCTTTTGGATATTTGACTTCGTAGGCTATCCGGATCTTGATGGTGGTTCCGGCAGGGATATTTTTCTGCCAGCTCAACTTACCGGTCACTTCATCGTATACAGCTCCGCTTATTTCCGTGGCTTCTACGCTGATATCTTTGTTAGAAGAAAGAGGCAACTGGTCCTCGACCAGGATATTTACATCCTCCTTTTTGGTATTGCGCAGGGTAATTTCATAAACCAGGATTTCCAGTTTTTTGGAGCCGGTAAAATTGCTCGAACAGAATTCGGTCAGTTTTTCCCGTTGAACCACAACGCCTTTGTCACGACCCAGGGAAATAACCAGGGTATCCGTGGTAATGGTCGGGTCGATGGATGTCTGGCCCAGGTAAGTGCCTTCAAAATAGATGTTTCCGGTGCCAATGAGCAGGTTCAAATCTTCCCAGCCGGTGATCTTGGAGATCAGAAAAGCCTCTTCCTCCAGTTTGGGAACCGTAAAATGTTCAAATATCCCTTTCAGATTATGGTCCACCAGGGCAACCTTTTGCGCCTGGTTATTCGCCACTACCTTGATGCGGGTAGGAATATCAAAACTAAAGCTGGTGTTTTTCTGGGTGACACCAACGTCGAGGCTGTTGGCATAAACATCCACCTCAAAATTGTAATCGCGATAATATTCTGATGGCGCCTGCTTTTTATCCTCGTTACGATAAGGCTCAATAAAATAAAGTAGCTGATTGTTCAAAACCGGAGGAAGTCCGCCAAGATTGGGATTACCGGATGACAAACTCAATTTTACATTGTCCCAGTTCTCTCCCGAATTATTGTAAATATCGGCTTTGTACTGCAACTGGATCGGACTGCTCAGGTCGCTTACCCGGATATCATAAGAAGGAACCCAGGCTGCTCCCTGGACAAAATATTCCAATTCGAAGCGCTCCATTTTTTTGGCAGTCGGCACCGAAACGGTTACCACCACCTCATAGGTCGGCACCTGGTTACTTTTGCGGAACTCAGCCAGTTGGGCTTCCATACGGTAAATATGGACCTGGAGTTTTTGCTCCCGGATGCGGGAATCAAGTTGTCCCTGTTTGATCTGCGCCAGTTGTTTTTGATAGATGAGCAGGGCGTCTTCCAGGTCGATCAATACCAGACCCTTGTCGCCTTTTAGCTCCTTGTTCGAAAGGATCAGCGATTCCTGCTGTTCAAGCACAAAGCGGGTATTTTTTTCCATGTCCAGCTCATAACGAAGCAGGGCCAGGGAGTCCTCAAGCATCCGGATAATGGGTGCCTTTTTCGGATTGCCATGGATGGCTGTATTGCCCGACACGGAAAGGATCAAAACCTCATTCCTGGCTTTTACACGAATGCTGGTGGGGTCAAGCTGACTGGTAATTCCGGTGAAAACCAGGCGGCTGATACCGGCTTCAAGCGTACTGGTGGCAATACGTTTTATCTGCGCGCCCTGGGTATAAAGCTCGACATGGTCAATATCCGAACTTACTTCCACAACCTGCTCTTGTGCAAAAAGCAAGGCAGGGATACTCAGGAGAACAACTAAAATACTGGTTTTCATAGAAATAGGATTAATGGCTTATTGTCCCTTTAATTCTGCTGCCCGGGCATACATCTGCTGGGCCTGTGCTGCATTTCCCTGCAACTCAAACACCTTGCCCAGGAAATGAAAGGCTTCGGGGTCATTGCTGTTCTGAGCAGAGAAGGTCAGGTATTGTTGGGCTTCCGACAGACGGTTTAAGTTTAACATACAGAGACCCAAAAGTTTATAATACATGGGCTGTTGTCCCCCGTACTTGATCGCGTTTTCAAAAGAAACCGAGGCTTTCTGGAAGTTATTGAGGTTATAATGCGCCAAACCCAGATTGTAGTGGGCATTGGTATAATTTATCTTGTAGGAAATGGCCTTTTCAAACAAACGTATGGCGGTATCATTCCGGTTCAACGAAGAAAAGATCATACCCGAAACATCGTAGGCGATAAAGTTTTCAGGCAAGACTTCGATGGATTTTCGGAGCGCCCACAATGCGGAATCTGCATATTGAGGCCCGACATTGGCCATGGCCAGTCCTAACATTCTCCATGCTTCGTCATTGCCCGGATCATAAGCGACCGCCTTTCTGAAATAATCCACCGCTTGGGCATAACGGCCGGAATCAATTTGGGCATACCCATCAGCCATATAGTGATTCTCATGTTTGATCACGGCACAAAGGGGAACATCATCAAGTTCTACAACATGGATGGTGCCCTTAGGAGGATAATACCCCTCGAGCAGGGTAGTTTTGGCCATGGTACGGCTCGTAAAGATGGAGTAATCGGCATATTTTTTTGTGAGTTCGTATTCCCGGGTCCATACAATATCGACCTTATCGGTGTACTTATTCATGTAATACTGCCCCGATAAGGGCTCATTATTGGTCAGGATGGTCACCCTTTTTTCGCCCAGTTTTGGCAGTTCATTTTCCACAAACCACTCAACGGCCTGTCGCACTGAGTTGGAATAATAATCCGTTTCGTAATAGCCATAAGCGCCCTTTAGCCCTCCTGTTAATTCGTTAAAGTACACGTATTGGTTCGGGTGACTCTTCACCATCCACCAAAGTGCGTTCCCGCCACCCACCAGTATACAGGCTATGCCGCCATAACGGAGCAGTTTATTCCGGTTTGAAAGGAGAAAATACAAACCCAGAGCGGCTAAAAGCACGAGATTGCCATAGATAAAGATAGAATGTCTCCAGCCATTGTATAGGGTCGAATGTTTATACGCCGTATAAGCTATCGGAAACACGAACATGAGTACCAACAGCGCATTCCACCAAAAAGCTTTCCTGTCGTTGAAAACAAATCGCAAAAACTGTATAAGGGCTCCCAACAGAATAAGAAGCGGGGTCCCTATTATCATCAATTTAATGGTGTAATACCATGGAACAGCACTCATTAAGGTTCGTTTTCCCTCAAAATTCTCGTAACTGGTGATAAAGCTAAAATTGCTCATCTTCACCAGCGCATCGTAGGTGTTTTTGATCGGGTCCTTTAAAGCGAAAGGCCAGAAAAGGATACCCAGTATCCAGCTAAAAACGAAGATGGAAACAAAATATAGGACATAACGTAAAAACAGGGACGCCGATTCTCCGGCCTGCTGCTGCTTCAAACGTCCGAACCAGTCGACAGCAAATCCAAAAAAAAGATAGAAAAACAGGAGAAAACCACCTACCCTTATGCTTACGCTGAAGGCGATGCTTCCCACAAGGAGAAAAATGGTGGCGAAACTTGGGCGAGGCAGTTCTTTCAGCAGGCGGATCATAAAATAAACCGAGCCAAAGAAGCCCACTGCAAAGGGAATATCCTTTGGATTGTTCATGGCATGTCCAAAATACATGGGGCTCAGGAGCATAAGCACCAAAGCAAGCAATCCTGCCAACCAGCTGCCCGTAAGAATTCTGGCGGTCAGTCCGCAGAAAAGCACACCGATCGCCCCAAAAATTGCATTGAGAATATGGCGTGCATCGTATTCATTTTCGATACCAAAAACTTCATTGAACGCCACCGTTATCAGATCGAAAAAGGAACCGTAGTACTGCATAGGTGCCCAAAGACCCTTGGACGTGTCGAACACCGCTTTATCCTCGCCAAATGAGGTGTAATAGCGAAACATGTCTTTGGCAAACTCGTACTGAAGCGGTTCGTCCCATGTCAGGCCATAATCCAAACTCAAAATGGGCATACCGATCAGGGCCAGCAGAAAAATTACGGCGAAAGAAAGCCTGGAAACGACTTCCCTCCTTTCCTTTTTTTCCATGGAAATATTGCCCTTCAAAACGGCAACAGGTATTTTAAAAAACCAGCAGGTATAGTCTTTTATGCCATTTTTAACCGCCTGAACGACTCCCTGTAAATAGGATGGTTCCTTACCCATCGGAAACAGATCAAAAACACCGTCAGGTTTATTCTGAAGGTGCAGACCGTTTTTCATTCGCGCCGCTGAGGTAAGGCCAAATAATTCTATAACCTGAAGAAGCTTTTCTTTCCGCACAAAAACCAGGTTCCAGAAAGAATGGCGGAAAGTACTGGGAGAAAATACGGCACTTTTAAGCAGGTATAAAAATTTGAAGATCAGCGAAACGATCCCCGGTTTACTGTTCTCGGGTAAATTAACAGTCGATGGGGTTAATAAAGACGAACGGCTCCAGGTTTCTTCATCAATACTTTTAACACTTTTAATCAGGTTCCAGTCACAGGAATCATCATAAACAATCCACCAATCCTCCGGTTTTGAATTGATAAAGTCAGCAGCACCTTTCTTTTCCTTAACATCAAAGTATGCTGCCCGTTCATCCCCAGCCAGCAATTTTCCGGGTTCGGTATTTCCAAATACGACCAATAAACTTTTGCACTTCTGGGTACGCAGCAGCCCTTCGGCTTCTGCGAGGCGCCTGAGGTCTCCGTTAAAAAAATAAAGTATACTAAAATCACGTGGAGAACTCTGAACTGCCTTAACCTTAACGTCTTTTTTCCTGATCTTTACAGCCATAGGTTCAATCTGTAATTGCCATTATTACGCATAAGCGGATTCAACGCAATGTTACGAAGTTTTAAATTAATAATATATTTGCCTGAATACATTAGCCAAACCCTATTAAGCACCGACTACTTGAATAAAAGGCCAGACAATGATAAGGATACCGTTTTTAGTAACGAACTATTTGATTCTCTTTACCCGGACGGAATCGAACATCATTACTGGACCAAAGCACGAAACAAGATCATTTTTTCAGTACTTAAAAAGTTGGGTGCGGACACCAAAAAAATTATTGAAGTAGGCTGTGGTCGGGGTGTAGTCACAAAATTCCTGCATGAAAATCATGTCCCAATTGAAGGGTTTGAATTAGCGAAACTACCACCCTATCCAGGCACAGAAGGATTTGTTCACATGGGAACCGATGCCCGGTTTTTACCACAGGAGAAAAAAGACAGGTTTGAGGTAATGCTGTTGCTCGATGTTGTGGAACATGTTGAGAGTCCGCAAGAATTTTTGGCCGACCTGCTCGCTAACTTTAAAAATGTTAAAACCCTCATCATAACGGTACCTGCCTGCCAGGAGATCTGGTCGAATTTTGATGTTTTTAACGGTCACTACCGCCGTTACGATATGAAAATGGCAAATGAATTGATCAGATCTGTTAATCTGCGAACCGTATATTCAGCTTATGCCTACCATTCCTTATATGCCATCATGCGCCTGCTTTTGTTCTTAAACAGGAAAGAAAGGAGCACCCGGATCAAAGCACCTACGAAAAAAAATCTGTCTATACATTCGATTATGTGTCAACTACTTATGCTTGATTATGGCTTGATATCTAATAAAAGGAAAGGGAGTTCATTGATCATTGCGGGAACAATCGCCTAAATAGTTTTTACTGGAACTCTTTTATTTTTACCTTTGGGTAATTCGGTTATTTATGATTAAAATTTCCTATTCTTCGCGAAACGGACATAGAATTGTTTTTATCTACCTTTTGTTAGTTCTGTTTTTTCCTGTGGGACTCTTTGCTCAGGAGGTATGTAATAATGGTGTGGATGATGATGCGGATGGCTATATTGACTGTTTTGACGGTGATTGTAGTTCTGACACGCTCTGTGATGACTTTTATTTTGGCAAACCCTCTCCAGCCTGTCAGTATGTTCCTTCCTCTTCTACCTTATCGCTGGTACAGGAATGGACCGGGGGTCCTGTTTCGGGGCATAGTGTTTTAGTTGTGGGTGACCTGGACGGTGATGGAATTCCTGAAATAATTGGTCGCAACCAGAACCTGATCGGATCTTCAGCTCAGCAGGGCAATGGAGGAGCCAGCGGAATACGGATTTTCAACGGAAAAACCGGCGCATTAAAGTATAGCCCTACCACACTTCATATACCTTTTACCAACAACGGATTTGTAATTGCCGATGCCGATAAGGATGGCTACGGGGAGTTTTATTATATCACTGCCTGGAATACGCCGGGCGGAGATGACCGCAAATTAGTCTGTTATGAATTTGACCCGGGAACAAGTGATTTTACATTAAAATGGAAGTCAAATTCCCAGGTTTGGAACAACCAGGATGGCGTTTTTTATACCCCGGAAATTTGTGATTTTAACGCCGATGGTGTCCCGGAAATTTATGCCGGAAACCAAATTTTTAATTCCATAACCGGTGCACTCATTGTATCCGGCGGATTTGGAAATTCCAAAGGTTGGAGCAATTGCGCTTATTTCCATCCCGTTGCCAATACGGTTGCCGCTGATGTGCTGACGTCAAGCTCCATATTGCCGGCTACAGGAAATCCCTGTGGAAGTGCCTGCAATGGCTTAGAGCTTATTGCTGGGAATCAGGTATATACAGTCGACATCTCCTCCGCAACGATGAATGTTGTTATTACCGCTGCAAGTGGTGTGCCTGATGGTTCTGTGTCTATTCTCGATTATGATCTTGACGGCGATCTGGATGCAG
>JAKFCJ010000066.1:0-33312 GCA_036676705.1 Bacteroidota bacterium | reverse complement strand
AAAAACAAAATGCTCGTCCTCAATGCCATTAGAAACAAGATAATCCACCGGATTTTTGCCGTAGTACGAAATCAAAAGCCATATTCACTTTTGGAATTGTCATAGAAATCAGGATGACGGCCTCTGTCGCTCCTCCGCTCAGACCGCAGGTCCCGCTCCCTCGCTCAGACCGCAGGTCCGCTCCCGGCTAGCGGTCGCGGTACTTCAAAATATTCGCCTTACTTTCCGTTCCTTTCACCAGCTTTTTGATGTTTTTCTGGTGGGTTAAAATAACCAGTAGCGCTGCGGTGATGGCAAAGGCTACGAATAAGGGTGTCTTTTCATGGAAGATATAAACCAGTCCGATCGGGAAGGAGATGGCAGCCAGAATGGAGCCCAGGGAAACATAGCGGGTGATGTAAAGTACGATCAGGAACAAACCCAGGCAGAGGAGGGCAGAAGGGTAGTGTATGGCTAAAATCATCCCGAAAAGCGTTGCAATTCCTTTGCCTCCGCGAAACTGCGCAAATACAGGAAACAGATGTCCGATCACGGCAAGGAAACCGAAAAGGAGTTGCAGGTTGATATAGGTGAAACTTTCCTTCTCGACCTGATCACCTAAAAAGAGGATCAGCGATGCGGCGGCCAGGCCTTTGAGGATATCCATGGCCATAACAATGATCCCGGCTTTTTTTCCAAGAACCCGGAAGGTATTGGTAGCACCGGCATTTCCGCTTCCATGCTCGCGCACATCCACATCATGCAGGAGCCTCCCGATCCATACAGCACTTGGAATGGATCCAAGCAGGTAAGCCATTACGGCCAGCCCGACAATAGTTAGTATATAGTCAAACAAGGTTATTCCTCTCCCTCTTTTTTCGCTTCAAAACTACCCAAAAATTTGATCTTTGCACGAGGGGAGGCTAATTTCAACGTATAGCCATCCTTGCTCACCTCGGTATAGAGATCCCGAACCAAATTGTTAAAATCGGATTCGGAAGAATAAATGTACAGGTTATTTCTCAGATAGTTGATAAAATACCAATGGTTGTCGTCGGTTTGGAAGTAGAAGGTAACCTCATCCCCGCTTCGTTTCCGCTCGATCATCAGCTTTCCTTTCACTCGTTTTTCAAATTTGGTATTGCCAATGCTGGTGATACCAATATCTCCCTCCGACACATAGGCTTTTCTCTCCTGGTCCCAAACCAGTTTGATCTCAGAAATAAACATCAGCCCTTCTATGCTTTTGCTCAAAGGAATTCCGCCGGTTTTCATTTCTTCCATGGCGTCCTTGTATTCCTTTTCCTCCATCAATTCTGCCAGTGCTAACGGGATCATTGGCCGGTTATTGTAAGTGGCGTTGAGTCCCACACTGTTTTCGATCATTTTATTGGTAAAGAAAGTCACGGCTTCCTTGGGCAGGGCAAAATCCAGGACCATCATCAGGTCGAGGGTCATGCTGCTGTCTTTATGGAGGAAGGTGACATTACCGGCTGTGTTGATCTTTACATGCCCGGTATTTACTCCCAGGTCAGTTTTCCCTTCTGCATACACCACACCCGTTTTGTCGTCCAGGGAGATAATATTTCCCTTAACGGCACCGGCTTTTAGTTTCAGGGAATCTCCTGCATAAAACTTCCCGTCGGTATCGTCGAAATAAACAATGCCTTCCCGCACTTTTAAAATGGCACTGTCTGAATAGTTCCTGCCCAGCGTGAAGAAAGAAGGATAGGTATGGATGGAATCGAGTGTGATCCACATCCCCAGTTTCATCGGTTTTTTGTCTTCGTTATAGGGATCTTCAATATGGAAAAGCACAGAATCGGGAACAAATGAACGTTTTTCCCTCCACCATCCGGAAGGAGGACGCGAGAGGCTTTGCACCGGATGGGCAAATCCATCAAAATGAGCACCGCGGTAAGCGCCTTTTAAGAGCAGGTCTCCTTTAAATTCAAAACGGGGAGTCATGGTAAAATGCATGGTATCATACACATGGGCGTAGGCCAAGGCCGTTTTCGCCACATAATCGACCTTGATCTCGTGGGCATTTACCGTATTCTTTTTGCCGTCTTTGCTGATATAGTCATAGAAGCCGTTAGCCCCCATATTCAAGCGGCCAAAAATGGTGGTATGGCATTCGTAAAATTCATGCCATTTGTTTACCGTATCCATGATGATGCGCGAATGGAGCAAGGGATCCATGGCAGCATCAGCCCGGATGATCACTTTTCCACTATCCGGAATTACGCGTGAGTCGGCTACGTGGATATGTGGCACCTGATCGGCATAAAGGGTAAACGTATTCAGATCATACAACGCTTTTCTTGAGCTAAATACCAGACTATCCTGATCCTTGTGCGTACTCAGGAAATAAGTGCTTTCGATCGGCTTGTCGAGCGGGGTATTGAAGTTCAGATGTTTCTTTTTAATATCCCACTTAAACTCGTTCAAAGAACTTCTGTATTGGTTGTACGGAAATTCTGAATTGGCGCCGTCTGTATTGGATTTAAAGTCACCGAAACGTTTGCTGAAATCTACGTCAGACTTCACATTCACCGCTTTAAAGGCAAATTTGCTACTGTCGATAGATCGGATCACCAGGGTGGAAGTATCCGCCCACATCCGTGTTTTATCGAAATGCATGTTGTCGGAGGTGATGGCGGCATCGTTAAAGTCCAGGTTCCCGTCTCCTTCTGCTCCTTTTTTACGGTGGATATATTCCCCGGTAAGTTTTACATCGCCAAACATCAGGATAGGCGCATCCGTTGTTCGCTGCACCATCCGGTCTTTGTAGGGATCCCAATGGGTGATCACGTTGATCCCTTCCACCTTGGGATACGTGGCACTTTCCGGAACATAAAAGGATTCGGTGATGGCATTCATGGAATCCGGGAAAAAGTCGATCTCCTGCGATTTATTGACCAGAGTAGCAAATTCGATCTCTCCTTTTCCGTGCAATCCCCGGTTGGAGATCGACATGGTGACCTTCGCATTTCCGGTACCTTTATAGGCCGGCATATCGATGGTTTTAATAAATCCGAGCGAAAAATCTTCCTGCACGGTTACTTCCTCGCGGAAATCAGGAAAGATGTCTGCTGAAACAAAAGTCCCGGCAAAACGTAATCCTTCCCGCGTAAAGTTGTCGAGGGAGTCGATGGTAAAAGGGTCTGTGGCAAAATAGAAGTTCTCCCTGTTATAAACGCCTCCATAAATATAAGGGTAGTCGTAATAGACTTTTGAGGCTTTGGTCGATTTAAAAATAGGGTAGTCCGGAAAATTTTTTCTTCCCGATTTATTGCTCGGATTATCGATGTATAAAGTCCCGGTTATGTCCTGCAATACCGAGTTGATCTGGCGAAGATTCCCGTTATCATCCGGAAAGAAAAAGCGCATGGAATCGATGGCATCCATATCCACCGTAAAATTTTTGTAATTGAAACGGAAGTCCCTTCCAAAAAATTCAAAACGACCGGCCCGTACCTTACCATGAAAGACCAGTTCCCGGTCGCGCAACATGGTTACCTGCTGCTCGGTAGGGATCACATACACATACTGTGAATCGGAGAAGAAAAAGCGTCCTACCCCTTCCAACTGCATGGCATAACTTTCCAGGTTGATGGTGGCATTGGCCCGTTTTTCTATGATGGATTCAAAGAAGATCACGTCATAATCGGTGCGCCCCATGTGGGCATTCACGGCGTTGAAGGTTTTTTCATTTACCTGTATCGTATCCGTTTCTGAATCAAGCATGAGGTAACCGAGGTCGGTGAGTTGTACGATCTGGAAACGCACATATTCTGTTTTGCTCCTTCTCCAGGCTACATATTCACTCAGGTGAAACTTACGTTTTCCGGTTTCTTCACAAAATTGTTTCAGTTTCTGCAAGGGGTTTTCAGCCTGCATCCCCTGGATTTTTTCATAGTCGAATTCTTTGAAATAGTTCTCGGAATACACAAAGACAGATCCGTCCTTTAAAATGGTACGGAAGTCAATCTTTGGTTGCCCCATGATCCATTCCATCTTGTCGGCTTTCAGTTCAATACGGTGGTAGGTATCGGTAAAAGGTGCCTGTGACACACCAATTTCTCCACGGGTGCACAATACCTTTTTGTCGGCCTTCACATAGTTAAAAATGACCTGGGGATGGAAAACTGATCCCGTATCCAGGTTGATCTCCAGGGCGGCTTTATCGGTAACAATTCGCTCGTCGGTAACCACAAACTCGCGTCCTTTGAGGATAATAAAGTCTTTATTTTTATAGAAAAAAGTGAAGGTGGCCAATTCGTTTCCATCTCCATAGGCAATAATTTTTGAGCCCTGCTGGGAAAAGCCACCCACATATTTCACCTCCTCGGCGAACTCGGAAATATTCAGGTCTTTGCGGTAGCTGAAGAATTTTGGATAACGGATGTTTTCCGGAGTTGAGGTTGCCAGGGCGACATCTTCTATACTTCCCATCAAAGGACCCTCAAAGAACTGCGACTGATAAAAAGTCACCGAATCGGCCGTGTATTTATTGCCATCCATATTGATCTCATAGGTGTTGAGGAGGGCATACACTTCATCCGGACTAAAATTTCCGCGTGTCCAGTCTATTTTTCCGCCCGTACCTTTCCATACATGGCTTTCCATCAAAAAATACCCTTTGGTATCGGTAATGGTGCTTGAATCGTCGCGGGTGGTGCAGGTAATGGTGGTCAGTTCGAATACCACGGCCGGTTGACCTTCTTTGGTGTCAAAAACAAAGTTGTTGTCGGAAGCCTTCCATACACGGGTGCCTTGTACTTCTATAAAAGTATTGTTGGCAAAAAGGGTATTGGAAACATCCAGGAAATTGATAAAATCTTTTGTCTTGGCTTCATAATACGATTCAAGATGTTTTTGCCAGGGAACGAAGGTTTCGGCCAGTTTACCGGAAGCATAATAATGGGTCAATGTTTCCAGGTACAGGGTGAAATGGGGATGCACCTTCATCTTTTTGAGCAGCATCTTGTCCGCATTTTTGATGATACGCGCCTGCTGGTAGGCATCGAAGGCGTTCGAATCCCAAAGTACTTTAAAGGCATCAAAAGCCTTCATGGAAGGCTCGATCTTGTCGTCGTACATGAGTTGCTTCAGCTCTTTGATAAAGACGGCCGGTTCTTTGCCGAAACTTTTAATGGCCTGGGCATTTACTGCCGTACTAAAGCAGCCAAACAGGAGGAGTAGGATGGTAATTTTCAGTTGCTTCATTATCCGTTGAATTCGTAGTGCAATGCGATCCAGTTCTTGTCTGAGGTCACCTTATTTAACAAGCGAAAACCATGCTTTATTGCCTGGTTATGCAGGTAGTCAAAATCGTGTTCAAAAAATCCCGACATGATCAGTTGTCCGCCTGCATCAATCATGCCTGCGTACTTCGGAATATGCTGGTGGTTAATATTTCTGGTAATATTTGAAAGAATGATGGCATATCCTTTCCCTGGAAAACTTTCAATGTCGGTTTCCAATACTTCCATTTCGATGCCATTTCTTTTGGCATTTTCCAGGGTATTTTCATGGCTCCATGGGCTATTGTCGATGGCCGTGATAGGTTTTGCGCCCTTTTTACCGGCAAGTATGGCCAAAACACCCGTTCCGCAACCCACATCGATCACCGATTTGTTTTTCATATCCATATCGAGCATCAATTCGATGATGAGCCGGGTGGAGTCGTGGTGGCCGGTTCCAAACGACATCTTGGGCTGGATGATGATATCGTATTCGATACCCGCTATTTTCGGATGGAATTCAGCGCGGATCATGCAGCGGTTGAGCACATTGATGGGGTCGTAGGATTTTTCCCAATCTTCATTCCAATTGATGTCCTCCAGATTGGTTACTTCAATTCCGTTGGGGTCTAACTGGTAATGGATAAGCAGATCGCTGAGGGCTTCCGGGTTATGGTCATTAACGGGAATATAGGCATGGAGTCCTTCGTCCTGTTCCCAGATCCCTTCAAAGCCGAGTTCAAAAAGTTCGGCACTGAGGATTTCCTTCAGTTCATTGCTGCAAGGCAGGAAGATATCCAGATACCGGGTATTTTTCATGCGGGGACAGCTTTACAGATATCAATAAAATCACGCGATTTGAGGGCAGCACCGCCAATGAGTCCGCCGTCGATATCAGCCATGGCGAATAATTCAGCGGCGTTATTTGGTTTAACACTTCCTCCATAGAGGATGGAAATAGAATCAGCCACAGCCGGAGTATAGGTTTTTGCGATCAGAGAACGGATAAAGGCATGGATCTCCTGTGCCTGTTCCGCACTGGCCGTTTTTCCTGTGCCAATGGCCCATACCGGTTCGTAGGCAATTACCGTTTGTTGAAGTTTTTCGGCACTCAGGTGAAAAAGGCCTTCTTTGATCTGCTGTTCGATCACCTGAAAATGGCTTCCACTTTCTCTTTGGCTTAGCGTTTCTCCACAGCAATAGATAGGGGTGAGGTGATTAGCCTGAGCCTGATCCACCTTTTTGGCCAGGAGCGCATTCCCTTCTGCAAAATACTCCCGCCGTTCACTGTGCCCGATAATGACGTAGTTAACGCCAAAAGAGGCCAGGATAGGGGCCGAAACTTCTCCCGTATAAGCCCCAGAAAGCTCCTGGTGGCAGTTTTGCGCACCCACTTTCACCCCGGAACCCCGGGTTAAACGAAGCACTTCAGCGATGCCAATAAATGGAGGGCACAATACCGCCACAACACCATTGTTTACTTCGTCATTGTACATGTTCACTACTTCGGAAGCCAGGATCTGTGTTTCTTCGAGGGTCCCGTTCATTTTCCAATTCCCCGCTACGATATATTTTCTCATTTGTTAAGGTTAAGGTTAAGGTTGAGGTTGAGGTTGAGGTTGAGGAAGTGGGGCTGAACACTGAAAACTGAACACTGAAAACTCATTTGTCCCATACCCGATATTCCTCGCTAATACTAAAAAGATGCTCCATAATTTCCTTTTCAACTTCATCATAAGAAAGTCCTCTTCGTGCCATCATCTTTTCGGCTACTTCATTGGCTTTGGCGAGGGTAAAGGTTTCGAAACCCTGCGCACCACCCCAACTGAAGGAAGGGATAAAATTGCGGGGGAATCCGGAGCCGAAAATGTTGGCGGATACACCTACCACCGTGCCGGTATTAAACATGGTGTTGATGCCGCTTTTGCTGTGGTCGCCCATGATCAGACCGCAGAATTGCAATCCGGTGCGTACAAAACTTTTGCGGGCATAACTCCAGAGTTTTACTTCGGCGTAGTTGTTTTTCAGGTTTGAATTGTTGGTGTCGGCACCCAGGTTGCACCATTCTCCGATCACCGAATTTCCTAAAAATCCGTCATGGCCTTTGTTGGAGTATCCGATGAGGACTGAATTGTTCACTTCACCACCCACTTTGCTATGCGGACCGATGGTCGTAGCGCCGTAGATCTTGGTGGAAAGTTTCAGACTGGCATGTTCGCAAAGGGCCAGGGCACCACGCACGACCGAGCCTTCCATCACTTCCGAGTCTTTTCCCAGGTAGATCGCGCCCGTAGTCGAGTTTAAAACGGCACATTCGGCATAGGCACTTTCTTCCGCGAAAATGCGGGTTCCCATCAGGGTATTCGTATTTGAAAGTATGGCAGATTTTCTTCCGGAAGTGATCAGGTCGAAATCGGCTTCGATCGCTTCCGAATTTTTAGAAAAGATATCCCAGGGATGGTCAATGCAGCTGATATTCCCTTCGTAAGTTACTTTATGGAAGATGGTATTATCCGGATTGAATTCGCGCACACCGCGTTCATCCAAACGTGCACCTATCCATATTTTTTCATGGACAAGAGCCTGACCCATTTCCAGTTTTTCCAGTTGTTTAATGATGGAAGTATCCGGCAATAAGCGACCATTCACCAGGAGATTATCTGCTGCAGTATGAAGAGGAAACTTGTTTTGAAGATAGGGTGCGGTAAGGCTGCTGCTTTTGCTTTGGAAATACTTCTCCCATTTTTCACGAACGGTAAGGATCCCGATTCGCAGGTCAGCACAAGGCCGGGTATAGGTAAGCGGCAAAAGATGGATGCGACGGTCATCGTCAAAAAGGATGATATTCATTCAGCGCTTTTTATGAGGGTGCAAAATAGCGATTTAAGCATGAATGCATGGCTTTTGGGCAAAAAAAAAGCCCTCCGGAGAAGGCTTATAAGGTTGTATACGTTTCGCTTATTTGCTGTAACGTTTCCTGAATTTGTCGATACGGCCGGCTGTATCCACCAGGTTAGCTTTTCCTGTAAAGAAAGGGTGAGATTTGTGAGAGATCTCCAGTTTGTACAGTGGATAGTCGTTACCGTCAGTCCATTTGGTGGTTTCTCTTGTCTCAACGGTAGAGCGGGTAATGAACTCGTAGTCGCAGGACATGTCCCGGAAAACCACTAATCTATAGTTTGATGGATGGGTATCTGCTTTCATGTTAAATCGTAATTGGCCTGCAAAGATAATACGCCTGATCGAATTATAAAAGAGGAGGGAGGAAAAAAACCTTTTAGCGGGCCATCACATCCGCCTTCGACCTCGGTCTATCCTCGATCCTCCATTCAAAACCCTTCAATTGTTGTTTGTCACCTCCGGGCAATTCGTTAATGGGATAATCCGTTCCTTCCGGCTTTTCGATATAAACGATCTCTTCAGCCTTTCCCGCACTATCAAAACGAACGCGAATATCTGTGCAGATCACATAGTTCATTGAAGTAAGATAGATCGAGTCTTCATCCTGGAAATAGACATTCTCGGCATTGCCTTCCACAAATACTTCCCGCAGGTGCTTGTCAGAAAACCAGGCATAAATATCGTTTCCGGCAATTTGGTTGTACAAGCCGGTATCCACCTCTTCAATGATCATGGCCTTATCAATAAAATCGGCTCGTTCCGGTTTGTTTTTGGCAAGTTGGATACGGATGCTGTCGGCACGCATCTGCCGGTTTTCATTCCATAAAACAGGGTCTTGCACCATATAGATCATCGAATCGGCCTGCGAATAATGCAGGCTGTCGCAAATTCCCTGCATGTCCTGCTTAAAAAACCTGACTTCATGGTAGGCAAAAATGGATTTCCGGTTCATGGAATCGCTCACACTGCGCAGGGTATCGCCCGAAATATGCAGGCTGTCATCATCCATCAATACACTGGCCAGCGGATTAACCGTAACAACGGCAATGGAGGTGTTTCGGTTATAGATGGCCCTCTGCCCTGATATGACCAGCGCATTCACCGAATCTTTCATCCAGATATTGCTCAAAGCGGTATCGATACCCATTTTTCCTCCGTACACCAGGCTGTCGCCGCTCAACCGGTATTCATCATTGATCACGTACGCATTGCGACTAAAACGTGCCCGTTGCGAATAGGTATTGTACCAGCCGTTTTCGCAATAGATAAAGCCGTCCGCACTTTTGATGGTGGTTGGACCAAAAAAATAGGCCGTTTTGCTCAGCGTATTGTATTGAAGGGTATCGGTTTTTAAAACATATTCCGGATTGACCAACACCACATTTCTTTTGAAACCAAATGTTTTGCTGTTGGCATTGTATGAACCGATCCTGCTGTCGAGCACATTGTCCTGGTTCACAACATGGCCGCCGGTACTGTAATAGGCCGTGCGGCTTTTCAGGTCGTAATCGAGCTGATCGGTAGTGAGTGTCATTTGTCCATCGGTCATGTACACATCATCCCTTACAAAGGCCGTTTTATCGTTGCCATTGTATTTGAGGTACCGGCTGTTGAGAATGAGGGAGTCTTTTTCATTGATGGATACCCTTCCGAAGGCTTCGAACGTATTGTCGGCTTTGTTCTGATAGGCCGAATCGCAATGCATGACAGCGTTATCCTGGCGAAAACCCACGTTTCCGATCAGCCGGATCAGTTTAATTCCGTCACGTTCCAGTCCGCTCAATTCATCCGCCCCGAGCAGTTCCACCCGCGATTGGGCAGAGGTGGCCAGACAGGTCATCGCGAAGGTGAGTAAGAGGAGGAATCGCATCATCGGCCGCAAAATTATGGTTTTGTGGGGTGGGATATCCATCTTTGTGCAGAAAGATGGTCATCCTGCAGAAGCACATTCACGAAGTCATGCAAGCCAGGGACTTGCAGGAGCATGACCCGCTGCTCGTAGCCTGCAGCGGAGGTAAAGATTCGATGGTGTTGCTTCATGTGTTGCTGGCCCTGCATTACCGTCCTGCTGTTGCCCATGTTAACTTTCAGCTAAGGGGCAAAGACAGTGAGGGCGACGAGAGCTTTGTACGCGATTTTTGTGCCGAAAAGAAACTGGCCCTTTTTTCCACCCGTTTTGATACCCAAAAGGAGGCAGAAAAAGAAGGGGAGAGCATACAAATGGCTGCGCGTCGTTTGCGTTATTCCTGGCTCTTTTTATTGATGGAAGAGCATGGCTTTAAACGCGTTTTAACCGCACACCACGAACGCGACCAGGCTGAAACCCTTCTGCTAAACCTGATGCGGGGCACCGGCCCGTTGGGATTGCAGGGAATGGTGGTGGACGACGGACGTTTGTTTCGTCCTATGTTGCGTATGGAATATCCGTCCATCGCCGAATACGCTGAAAACTTCCAGATCCCTTTTCGGGAAGATGTCAGCAATGCCGAAACCAAATACAAACGCAATTTTATTCGTCACTTTTTATTAAAACCCTGGGAACAGCGCTATCCGGGAACGATCCGGCAAATCAGCAAAAGCAGCGAATGGATGGAAGAGGCAAACGCATTTATGTTAGCCCAACTCGACAAAGAGGTACAGCCTTTTGTCCAGCATCAAAAAAATACCTTACATATCGATTACGGGATCGCGGATCACCCCTCGGCCAACCTGCTTATGCGCCATATTTTAAAAGCGTACGGATTAGCCGAGCAGGCGTCGTTCATCCTGCAGGAACATTCGCGTCCCGGGGCGATCTTCTCTTCGAAAACACATGAGTTGCTGGCGGATAGGGGGAGTTGGATCATTCGGACCATGGACCATAGACCATTGACCATGGACCATGGACAAGGGGAGTTAGTGGTACCTGTCTGTCACCCTGAGCAGGCAAACGAATTGTCAGACTTTGAAGAGTCTTCAAGCCGTGTCGAAGGGCCAGGCCGAACCATTTCTATAGGCAGTTACAACTTTATACTAAGATCTACATTGCCTGGCGAACCCCTCCCTAAAACCAACAATGCGATCCTCCTCAGCGATGAGCTCCTCCAGAGTGGCCTCTATTTCCGGCACTGGCAGGAGGGCGATAAGATGAAGCCCTTTGGCATGAAGGGAAATAAAAAACTCAGTGATATCCTCGTCGACGCGGGCATTGACCGGTTTACAAAAGCATCTATTCCAGTTTTATGTGATAAAAAGGGGAATATTTTGTGGCTGGCGGGTGTACGGAGTTCGGAATTGTTGCGTTTGAAAGATGTTTCAGAAGCAGCATGGGTGCTCGAAATCAGCGACTAAAATTATTTTAGTAGTTTGCAGCCTGAACTTTTTTGTATTGATCTGTTATGCGCCCTTTTATTGCCCTTTGTTTTGTTCTTTTTAGTATTCACCTTTATGCCCAGCCCAAAAACTGGTCGGATCCGGCCACCTGGGGAGGGACAAAACCGGTTGCAGGACAAGCCGTTACCATTCCTGCAGGGGAACATATCATCCTCAATGAAAATCCTCCGCAACTGGCCGGCTTAACCATTAACGGAACACTGGAATTTGCTTCTTTGGATATTGAATTAAGAGCGGATTGGATCCTCGTAAACGGAACCCTTCAAGTGGGTACGGCTGCTAACCCATACAGCTACCAGGCCGTGATCGAATTGGGTGGAGCTGATGTCAACGAAAATATCATGGGCATGGGCACACGAGGAATTTTGGTCGTGGGAACCCTTGAACTGCATGGGGTCACTCCGCAAATTCCTTTTACCCGTATCAATGCTAACGCCACGGCAGGAGCAACCCAACTTACCCTCGCACAAACAGTAAACTGGTCAACAGGAGATCAGATCCTTATCGCTCCGACGGATTTTTACCAGGCGGCAGGGGGAAATTCGGTCACGCAATTTACAAGCATCTCCGGACTCAGCGGAACCACCCTAAATCTTGGCGACCCATTGAATGCATACCGCTATGGTTCGCTTCAATATGTCACGGCCAATGGGTTAAGTACAAGTCAGGGAACTTTACCAAATTTAGATTCGGCCCAGGCTTTAACACCTTTGATCCTGGATGAGCGTGCCCTGGTGGCGAACGTGAGTCGGAATATCCATATTCAGGCACCTGACGATGCCTTATGGCAAAACCAGGGGTTTGGCGTGCATGTGATGGTTATGGGACAAAATTCCGTGGCCTATGTCGAAGGGGTTCAGATCCTGCGTGGCGGACAAGCCGGGATACTGGCCCGATATCCCTTTCATTTTCATCAGAAAAGTTATTCGGGCAACCAGTTTGCCGCTGATGCCAGTGGCGAATATTTCCGGAATTCAGCCATCCTTCATTCGGCACAGCGGGGAATTGTGATCCATGGAACCTGTGGGGTGGAGGTGAGTAAAAATATTATTTATGATGTACGGGGACATGGCATTTTTACCGAAGATGCCGTGGAACGAAGAAATGTGATCGACAGCAATGTGGTGCTGTTGGTAAGAAATCCCTTGGCCGGGGATGAACTGAAAAATCACGAGACCGGAAATTTTGGATCCTCCGGATTCTGGATCAGCAACCCCGACAATACCCTTACCCATAATTGGGCCGGAGATTGCGAAGGCTTTGGCTTTTGGCTTGCATTTCCTTCCCGTCCGTTCGGAATGAACAATGGGGTCCTCCATACCGATGGCTTTTTACTACAACCCAATCGTTTGGCTTTCGGGGTCTTTGATGCCAACACCGCGCATTCCAACCGCCTGGATGGAATTCGTTTGGATGATCCCGAGATCGATGAAGATGGAAACACCTTCCCTTTGCAATACAGCTCAACCAGCAACGGACGTGAACCGGAATGGAACAGCACCACCCGCCAACGTTTTGAGTTAGAGAATTACCAGGTATGGAAAAACGGGAGGGGAGGAATATGGGACAGGGCCGTTTGGCCAACAAATACCGGGGCTATTTCGGCCGATAACTGCGGGAGGTTTTTTGCAGGTTCGGGGGCAGACGGACTGATCCAAAATTGTCTGGTTATCGGAACAAGTCTCAATCATCTTTTAAACGGAACGGATCGTAGTCCGTTTAACGAAACCCTGGGCGGAAATGAAACACCCGTTGCCTTTGCTACCTACCATTCCACCTTTGATATCCGGAACAATATCGTAGTGAATTTTCCTTTGGTAGACTCAACCCGCAGTGGCGTTTTTGCTACGGAGGATTATTATACTCGTCCTGTTGATAAAGGTCAATACCGCAACCTGAACAATGTGCAGCTCAATTCCTTTACAGGGGTGAAACTGGAGGCCCAATATCCCTGGTTCAAACTTACCGGGGCTTTGTGGGACCCGCATGGTAACTGGACCGGACAGCCGGGGAATTCCTATTTTGTATATGATGATCCCTTTTTTACTTTCGGACAAAGTCCGGTTTCTGTTGGCGCCAATGCCGGCGGAGTATTTGTGCAGGGGCCATTTTATGGAATAAATGACTTTGTAATAAACCGGGCGAATTTATACTACGAAGACCTGATGGCGCTGGATGTACGGCGTTTTCAAAACGGAACGGAAGTGGGACTTTGGGAAATCGAAGAGGCGGGAGCTACCGACTGGCTGCTTGCCCACATGCGTCATTTCGCGGCTCATCCATCCGGGGAATACTGGCTCAGTTTTCCTGGTATTGATACGGTAAGGGATATCGCATTTTCGGTAGAAAACATGCTCAGTACGGATGATTCGCTGGTTATTGGTATTGAGTACAGCGGGAAATGGGCCATCACCCAGGTTTACAGTTCTTCCTTTGCCAATTTTATGGACAGCGCACATGCTGCCTGGCCGGAGTCCTTTGCGTTGAAGCATGTTTATCGGCAGGTTCCTTCCAAAGACTCGCTGCGTACAGAAACGTATTGGCATGATAGCACCGCCAATATGGTTTGGGTGCATGTTCAGGGTGGAATAGCCATGAGTTGGAACCCGAATGACTATCCGGAAACTTCGGATGAGAAATTATACCGCCTGTTTAATCTGCGTGTTTATGGAACCAGAAAGCCGGATGTACCGGAAGACAGCAGCGGAAATACGGGGTTGAAACAGCCTGAAACAAAACAATTCCGGGCATATCCCAATCCGGCCAGCGATCATATCACCCTCGACGTGAAGGAATTCAGCGTTACCGGGCTGCATGCTGTAGTTGTAGATATACAGGGCAGGATTTTGGTGTATGAGGAGATGGATAAGGAGCCGGAAAGGATCAACCTGCACGGCTTTCCTGCGGGCATTTATCAGGTTTTGCTTATGGATGGAGAGTCAATATTGGCAAGGACCCGATTTGTTCTGATAAAGTAACCTGCGTCAGGGGGTTGAACGCTACGCTAGTTGAGGGTTGAAGGTTGAGGAGCCAGTCTTTTCCTGAGCAGATCGGCTATTTACTTTTAACTTTTCACTTTTCTCCCGTTCATCGGAAATATTCTCTTTCTGTCGACCCCCTGCAACGGAATGATACATTTACGCTTCTCCCTTTCGAGCAGATCGAATGCAAGAACATGGCGGGGGAGAGGCTTGGTAAGCTGGCCGGATCTTTAGGGGTCCGGCTTTTTTTTAAGGGAATAGTTAAAAGTTAAAAGTTGTCACTCCGGCAACACCTCTCGTTTTTCACTTTTAGTTTTTCACTTTAAATCTTAAATATCTGCACGGCCTGGAACCAGGATTCGAAGGAGAGTATAAGCAGTATTCCCGTTTGGTCACCGGGGTTGCGTATTTGTTTGATAAATTGATAACTGCAGGCGGCGGCAGGCAACCACATAATAAAAAGAAAAGCGGTTACCATTGGCAATTCGGCGATGCGCACCACAAAAGATAAGCCTACCAGTATTGCAGCTCCGCTAAGTATTATTTTATCCATCCGGCTGGCATTCATACGAAAACTGGCAAAGGCAGTAAAAAAGCAGGCGAGGGCAAAAAGCACCTGGCCATATTCCCCTGTTGGGAGCCAGCCCAGGGCGATCCCTACAACCAGGAGCAGTACACAAAGCCGCGACCAGAGGGTTTCGGCGTAGAGGAGTAAAAGCAATGCCGCCAGACAGGCGAGGTTGAGAAGGAGTAAGCCAAGCACGGGAGGCAATTTACGAATTATAAAAAGCGAATTGCGGAATTATTTCTAATTTTACCTTATCTTGAATTGACCACAAATCAGGAATAAGTGTTTCCGCCTATGAACCAGAGATACCTTATTTTCCTTCTGCTTTTTTGTCTTTTTGGCCTTCGGATACAGGCGCAGGTCAGTCCGCAGGAAAAGCTCATCGACTCGCTGAAACGATCCAGTTTTGAGCCACAGCACGACACACTTCGGGCTGCCAAACTCGACCTGATCTCCTTTTATTACCAGCATGTAAATCCTGATTCCGGGGTTGTTTATGCGCAGGCCTCCTTTTTATTGGCCCAAAAGGCAAATTGGAAGCGGGGACAGATTCTTGCGTTGATGGACCTGAGTAATAACTACCGGGCAAAATCGATGTTTGCCGAAGGTATAGATAAGGGAGAAATGGCTTTGGCACTTCTGGAGACAGAAAAAATGCCGCAGGTAGAATTGGCCGTGTTGTCGAATATTAGTTTGTTGTATAAGGACCTTGGGTATAATGCCAAGGCACTGGAGTATCTCTATCGGGCACTGGAGTTAGAAAATCAATCAGAAAAAAAACAAAGTTTACCCATCATCCTTGAAAACATCGGTTCATTATATATGGATCAGGGGGAATATGTGAAGGCAGATTCCTTATTTGACCTGGCCCTGTCGATGCAGGTGCAAAGAGGCGACTCAGCCGGATTAGCGCGTAACCTGTCGAACAAAGCCCGCCTGGAACAGAAAAAAAACAATACGCTCAGGGCCATTGAACTGTTTCAACAGGCTTTAGCCATAAGTGTCCAGGGAGGTAACCTCAATTCCATGCAGGTGATGTACTCGAATTTAGGTATCGCTTATGCCAACCTGAAATTATACGATTCGGCCATCTATTTTCATGAACAGGCTTTACACCTGAGCGAAAGGCTCCATTCCGACCGGAGCATAGCCATCAATGCAGGTAACCTGGGACAAGCCTGGTTTAATAAAGCATTTGAGATCGACTACAATTCAGGAAGCCGGGAAAGGGCGATCGGGATGAAAAATGCGGAGAAATATTTATCCCGTGCCTGTGAGATCGGCTATGCGAGTAATTTTCGTGGTCCTTTTCTTGAATTTAGTGAATACCTGACCCAGATCTATCTTGATAAAGGGGATTTTAAAGAAGCGGCAAACATCCTGGGGAAACGCCTGGTGGTGATGAAACTGGTAGACGAAGAAGAGGAATCCGTAAAAATGGTCAGGCTTGAAAGTCAGCGTATTTTGGAACTCAAGGAGCTCGAACTTGCCCGAAATAAACAAAGCCTTGAAATTTCAGAACTTAAGCTTGGACTTGAAAAAAGAAACGTATTCACGATCATCCTGATCCTGGTTTTTTTAACTACGATTGGCGTAATCATCATGCTTTATCTCAAAAAACGAGGGGATTACCATAAGTCCATTCTTCGCAATATTTCACTTTCCCATTCGCATGAGATACGAGGTCCGCTAGCCCGGATCATGGGTTTGGCTGATTTGCTCAAAAACGATCTTCTCGAAGAAAAAGACAAGGATTTTATATATCAAAGCATTGAAGAATCGGCAAAGGAACTTGACCGGAATATTTCGGACATCATCTATAAGTCATCGCATGATAGCGAATAACCCGCATGCGTCACAATTTGTATAAATTCTTATATTTGACTTGGGTGAAACAAAAACGATGTGTAGGCTTCCTGCTCAGTGTCTTCCTGTTCATGGGATCGGGCGTTAGCGCCTATGGACAAACGGAACCTGCATCCTGCCTATATGCACTTGACGCCGACCTGCAAAAAATTTGTCTGACCCCGGATAGCCTTCCCGAACCTGTACAAGGCATGAACGAATTGCTCCACCGTTTGGCAGTGGAAGTTAGCCTGCCAACTGCCGAAGGGTATGAGATAGCGGGTACGCAAACGGTGATCCGCTTTATCGTCAACGAAGACGGCTCCATTAGCGGCAAACTGATCCTGAAAAAACAGTTTTATGATTGTGATATTGTCGGGCAGATGTTTTCGATCGTAGAATCGATGAGCTGGTCGCCGGGTTATTGTGATGGAAAGCCTGTTCCCACCGAATTTATTTTGCCTTTGAGGTTGTACGTGAATTGAGGTTAAGGTTGAGTTTGAGTTTGAGGTTGAGGGGGGGTCTAAACCAACCCAATACTCAATACCCCCAAAACAATAATGACTTTCAGGAGCGTATTTACCGCTGCAAAATCTTTACGTTCTTTCGAATAGGCCAGCATGATCGCGGCGATCATCCATAAAAAAAACGCCAAAAGCAGGAAATACATAATAGGCACCCAGCCTTGAATATGGTAAACGAGGTAAATCGGTAAAATCCCCAATGCCATCAATGCATAAATAAGGGTTTTTGTTTTGCGGATACCCAAAACAACCGAAATGGTCGTATAACCAAAAACGATGTCGCCTTTGATGGCTTCCATGTCTTTGACGATCTCACGAATGAGTTCAGCCAACACGAGGAAAATAACATAGAGGATCAGTGCCCAACTTAGTTGCCAATAATAAACGCAGACCACAAAAAAGGAACAAACCGATAAAAAAGTAGCGGTCAGGTTGCCGATAAAGGGCATCTTTTTCAGCTTGTGCGAATAAAACCAAAGCAAAAAGGTAAAAACCCCGTAAAACAAAAAGACCTTCCATCCGAGAAAAAAGCCAATGGCCAGTCCGATGAAGTTAAACAGCAGGTAAGTATTCAGCGCAAAGGTTTTGCTGATGATACGGCCAATGATAAGCTTCTTAGGACGATTTACCATGTCCTTTTCAATATCATAAAAGGCATTGATCAGGTAACCTCCTGCAATGATGATGGTGCTTGAAAGGACTAAAAAGTGAAGGCCGGGATTCGAAAGTATCTCAGTCCAGGATTTGCCTTTATTCAATAAAAACAAAGCGGCCAGGTATTGGGCCAGGGCAATGAGGCCAAGATTTTGCCAGCGCACGAGCCCTAAATAAGCAAGGAATTTGATGAGAACGGTTCTTTGCTTTTTATTGAGGTACTCGCTCATGTTCCTTAAAAACGGTGGATGATCTCCAGCTCGTATCCCTTCAGGTATTTTTTGGCTTTATTCAGGTCGGGGGTAAAGCCGAGAATAAAACCACCGCCGCCGCTACCGCAAAGTTTGAGGTAATAGGCATTGGTTTCTATCCCTTGTTCCCAGAGTTTATGAAACAGGTCGGGGATCATCGGGGTGAAATTGTCGAGCGCCAGTTTACTCAACTTTTTCAGGCTGGCGAAAAGGGGTTTGTAATCGCCTTTGAGGAAACTTTTGATGCACTCGTCGTTGTATTTTACAAACTGCTCCTTCACCATGGTGCGGAAACCGTCGTGTTTGAGTTTTTCTAGGAACCAGTTTACCAGGGGCTGTGTTTCTCCGGGAGTTCCTGTATTTAAAAGGAAAATGGCCCCTTTGCCTTCTGCGTTAAATGAAGGAAGTCCGACCTTATCCAAATCCGATTTTGTTTTCATCAGGATCGGGATATTCAAGTAACAGATCAATGGATCCATGCCTGAACTTTTGCCATGGAAATACGACTCCATCTGGGCAAAAATTTCTTTCAGTGTAAGGATCTCTTTGCGTGCAGAGTTGTCGGTAGGCTCAAGCTTATTGATCGCATAATGGTTATAAATGGCAGCCACCAATGCTCCAGAGCTGCCTACTCCAAATCCCTGGGGGATATTGGAATTAAAATGCATGCCTTTGGCAATATCGCTGTCCAATTTATCCAGATCGATCTTTGCCTTTAGAACACCTTTTTCCTGTACTTCACGCAAATGCGCAGCAAAGGCTTTGATGCTGGCATTCGAAAGGGCGATGCTTTTTTCGTCGGCATCGCTTTCAAAACTGAATTTGCCTTTATAGTAGTTGTACGGGATGGAAAGTCCCATGGAATCTTCGATGATCCCATACTCTCCGAAGAGAAGGATTTTTGCGTAAAAGAGTGATTCCTTTATCATGGGGTAAGCCTCGAGGGGCCCTTGCCAACGTGGTCGCAAATATACGCATTGTTTTCGCAAAACGCACTCAATTCCGCTTTTATCCATTCCTCAACCCGCTGAGCAACAGGGGCAGGATAGAGCAAATGCACGTTGGCTCCGGCATCTAATGTAAAAAGAACGGGGAGGCCCTTTTGTTTGCGGAATTCCCAAATTTTTTCGATGATCTTCAGGGTATTGGGCTTCATCAGGATATAATAAGGCTGGGAACTCATCATCAGTCCGTGCAGCATCAAGGCTTCTCCTTCCACAAGGGGAATAAAGGCATCCAGATCTCCCTTGGCCAAAATTTCCTTTAAACGGGTCATGTTCTTTTGGGCAACTTCAAAACGCTGCCGGGAAAAAGGATGGTCATTCATCAGATCATGGCCAACCGTGCTCGACACATCTTTGCTTCCACGATGCACCAATAATATGGTGTCTTTAAAATCACGGAATACCTCATGTACTCCATCGAGTAAAGGCACTGCATATTCCTGCGAGCTGTTCGGGAAATCCTCATGTTTGCCCCAACAGGCCATTCCTCCATAAACAGAACGACAGGCCGAGCCGGATCCCAGTCGCGAATAACGCGAAGCCCTGCGAAAAAAATCATTGAAATGCGTGCCGTCGATCTGCTGGTGCAGGTCGCATAAACAAAGCGCGAATGCACTCATGCCCGAAGCCGAACTTGCAATACCGCTGCTGTGTGGAAAGGTGTTATGGGTATGGATGCGAAAACGGTGGTCTTCTATCCATTCCAGGTCATCCTTGACCAGGTCCAGTAGTTTTTCGATTTTCGGAGTAAATGAGGGTTTCAATTCTCCATCCAGAAACAGTTCCACCCGCGGACCATCTCCTGCCGCCAGCACTTCCAAGGTCGTCTCCGAACGGCATTCCGATAAAGTAAAACTCAGGGAAGCATTGGAGGGCATTTGTTGGCCATGTTTACCCCAATATTTAACCAGGGCAATATTCGATGGGCTCTGCCAGGTGGTGGAGAAGAGAACTTCAGACATACTGCGAATATAAGTTTTCAGTGTTCAGTTTTCAGTTTTCAGTGGGCTTGCGCACGCCTAATTTGACGCGGAGGCGCAAACACATTCCTCCGCGCCTCTGCGCCTCCGCGTCTGTTATTCTGGCGTCAGCAAAGGGTTATTCTACGTGTATCGTCCTTTTCATTTCGCGCCCGAAGAACTCCGGTTCGTACATCTGTTCCATCAATGCAGGCATCAGAGTCAGCGTGCCGTTGAACTGAGGGAGCAGGTAAAAGTCGAAACTGTATTCGCCTTTGGGGAGGTCTTCAAAATAAATAACGATATGATCGGCAAAATACTCGCGGGCGGTTTCCCTGCCCTGGGCCCCGGGTTTGGAAATGATCTGGCAACCTGCAGGGATCGGCACGTTCAATACCAGGTATTTCTTGTATTTACTTACCGTAGCCTGTACATGCAGGGTACTGATCTCTCCTGATCTCACCGAGTAGGTTCCTTTGTTTCTAACCAGGAACTCCGTATTGAGGGTAATGCCCTCGATTTGTTTGGTATTGGCAGGGCTCTCGTATTCTTCGATGGCGATCACACTGACACCGGCACCCAGGTTTTCTATGGAAACGGAATTTCCTTCGATGGAATAATTTCCTCCGGTATAGAGAACTTTATCCCCCAATTTTACCTGGAAGATCGCTCCTCCGCTTTGTTTGATCTCTTCGGTCAACGTATTGATGATGGCTGCCCGTTCAAAAGTATTACGCCGCACATAACCCAGGTTATTAAAGAGGAATTTACGCATGCTGAGCAGGGTGGATTCCTGTCCGCCGGCCAAACGCAGCACGTGATACGCCTGCATACTCAGGCTGATCAGCTGGGCATTAAATCCCCAACGGCTTTCTCCATCCATATACACATTACCCCGTGCATCTGTTTTCAAATTATCCGTAATGGGTTTCAGCGAATAAGGCATGCCCATCCTGATCTGAAGTTCGATGAGGTACATTTTGCCTTCTATGCCCAGGTTCTTTTTGGCCAGTTCGGCCACCTGGAGTTCGTAATCCAGTTTCATTCCCAGCTCCCTTGCCAAAAGCAGGGTGGCCAGTTTGTTGTCGTTTTTCAGGTAGGAATAGGTATTGATAAGTTGGCCCGCTCCGCGTTTATGTCCCTTTACACTGAATCCTTCCTGGTCGGCAAGGAGCAGGGCTTTCGAAACATACAGGGTCATTTCCGGGGTACCTGAACTGTTTTGCCACCAGCCCCAGCTTCCATCCGGATTTTGAAATTCCTCCAGCCGTTTGATCAGGAACACCACTTCCTGTTTTTCATCGAACACCTCATTCAAGGCTCTCCGTAATTGTATTTCACGAAGCAGCGCATACAGTTTGGAAGCGGTTTGTTCCACACAACCATATTGATACTGTTTGAGGTTCATGATCTCTTCTTCCAACAGGTCGCGTAAACCACTTTGCAAACGAATGCTGCGGCGAATGGCTTCCGGGTTGAAGTTAATCTGTATGGATTCGCCGGTACCCAAAAGTTGGGTCTGTACTTTTCTATCGTAAACCTTGTCGCTCAATACCCGGATATTCCGTTCTTCTCCATCGATATAATTGCCGTATTGAAGGGCATAAGAAAGAACGAGGGTGTCTTTTCCGGAAGGAATAGTAATGTATTGCGCTTCCCTTAAATACCCGCCAACGGTGAGGTTTTTTTCCTTTTGGATACCCGCTAAAGTTTCGCGAATAACAATTTGAAGCGAATCTCCGGTGAGGTTACGAATGGTTCCGGCTACTTCTATTTTGTCTCCGGCTACCACAAATTCCGGCACGCGAAGTGAAGCGGAAAGGGGCTTATAAGAGCGGGTATAAGAAGTATTGAGGTTGGTTTGTTGTTTGCGGTTGATGGCCACCAGGTAATTGATCCACTGGGTCTGGTCATCGGGCAGGGTATAAGTAAAGGCCGTTTTGCCGTCTTTACCGGTAATCAGATTGGGCACCCAGAAGGCGTTGGTCTGGAAATCCTTACGGATCTTGTTGGCGGATGGATCGCGGGCTATTTCATCGAGACGGGCTTTTTCATCCACGCCTTCTTCAAAATCATCAACAATACCTGCCTTTTGCTTTTGGCTGTTCAGACTAATAGTTTGGATTTCATTTAAATCGTTGCCGTAAGCCATTTCAACCCGATATGTTGCCGAAGGCGCGGCCATATAACTTACATCGGCTCTCAGCATCTTGTTCATATATTCACCCGTTACTTCGATATCAGCCAGATCATATTCATCACCAAAATCCCATAAATAGGTAGAGATCAGTTCATTTTCAAGCAGCGCATAATTGTAGCGCAATCGTTTGCCTTTTTTCAATTCGATCTCTTTCACAAGCAGGTTTTGGTACCCTCCCTGTAAAACTTCCACCTGGTATTTTCCGGGTTTAAGGCAACACACATGGAAATACCCGTCTTCATCTGTCCTGGCTCCTCCCATGATCACCCCGTTCAAGGTCACCCGGATCTGGGCATCCTGCAGTCTCTCTTTACTGATGATATTATAAACAAAACCTTCCATGGAAGCGAATTGGCCTTCTTCGTCGATATAGATGGCCGAGTCCTTGTTGAATTTTCGGTTTTGGAAAGCGGGAGTGATCTTCTTAATGAGACTGGTATCCGTGATGCAGTCGAGTTGAAGGTTAAGCTGGCTTCCATTTTTCAGGTTGATCTCTTTGGCAAAAAACACCTGCCGGTGGGCGCTGATGATCTGCACCCAATAGCGCCCTGGCTCCATGTCGTACATGCGAAAATGTCCCTGGTTATTGGCCGTGGCGAGGTAGCGGTTTTGTCCGTTTTGATGGATAAAAAGCACATAAGCCGAATAAGCGGGTCCCAGGTTGATCAGGGCGGTTCCGCTCACTTCGCCTTTTTTATTGGAGGATGACGATTCCTGGGCCAGGGTATAGGCATCATAGATCGGCACCCGGGCCGGACCGTATTTATTCAGGGTCTGGAAATAATGGTACTGCATGCTCGCCCAATGTGCAGGGTCCAGGGGCTTGGCCAACAGGTCCAGGCGAATGAAGGTACGGCAATGGGTATCGATCACCAGGGAATCCACTTCGATCATCTCCTGCTGGAAGCTGCCGGTTACCAGCCTGTAAAGTCCGGGTTTTAAGGTGGAGAGGTAAAAATATCCCTGCTGCACATAATGCGAATAGCGGGGTTCGTTCAGGTTTTCCAGCCAGATAAAATCACGCTGCACCAGGGCTTCGTCTCCATCCTGGATTTCCAGCGAGGAAGTACCTCCATGACCCTGATAACCTTCAAACTGGTTCACCGATGGGGTTCGGGGTCTTTGAATAATTTTTTGCCTGTTTTCTTGGGCTTCGGCTATGCTGTCTTCCACAAACCAACGGCGTTGTAACTCAGCCATTTTGAGCACTTCCGAAAAGGAGAAATAAGCCGCGGTCTGGGCCATCCTCGCATTGGCAAGCGTAAGCCTCGTTTTCGGATTGGTGCCGATCCTTCCGCTGTCGAGCGTATAGATCATCTCGGGATTAAAATAAAAGTGAATGCTGGTATCCTTGGTGAACCACTCAACCATGCCTTCTTTTAAAGGGCCAATATTGGCATAATAACCATAGCTCTGATACTCCCAAACGTAGATTCGCCCGGAAGGAACGTCGAAGAGGGTACTGTCCTGGCGGATCCAGGAATGACCGGAATTGCCTTTGATGGTAAGAAACAGAACCTGTTCTTCGATCTTTTCCAGTTCCTGGTCTTCATAGGCCTGCTGTACTTTTTGGTAAGAGAAGCGGGAGGTGGCATCCATGTGAAGTTCATTGATACCCAGGACGGTGTATTTTCCTTCCGGTATCCAAACCGAGTCGATCTCAATAAAATAGAGTTGGGTGCGGATGGCAATTTTGTGTTTACCCGGCGTAAGAGCCAGCGCATTCCTTTGCCTGTCGTTTCCCAGGATGAGGTAGCGGATCTCATCATCTACCCAGATCTCCCGGGGTGCCTGGAAACTCCCTGATTCATAAACCACCACCTGCAATTGGGTGCTGGTATCTTGGGAAGGCAGGGTCTCCTGGTGGAGTCCTTCGGGTGAAAAATACAGGCGGTAGTGCAGGTAACGAGCGAGTAGTTGCTTTCTATAAACACCGGTATCACTTGCAGCAAAGTATTGGTTCGAATAGCCCCTGAAGGTGAAATTCAGAGGAGTTAAACGAAGTTGTTTTCCAAATACTTTAGGGAAATAAGGCACCGCCGGAGGAGTAATAACCGGCATTTGGCTATTGATGCTAACGCCGGTGATATTGGCATTATTTACAGGCTTTCCGTCAAAATCATACACCGTCAGTTCCGCCACGATCTTTTGTCCGGGATAGGCAATGGCGGGTAAATTATGGACGATACGCAATTCCTGGGTAGCAGGAATGATCACCTGCTGGCCATAAAACATCTGGTTGCCGTTCACATACCGGTAAAGCACCTGGACGGGTTCGCTTCCTTTTAAGGGTATGGACAGGCTGTCACTTCTTCCATACAACAAGCGTTTTCCTTTACGGTACAGTTCCCATTGAAGATGAAATTGGCTTCCGTTTTTAAAATTCAGGTAAAGGGAATCCCGGGTTTTGGTGCCGCTTACATGAACCCAGTTTGCGTTGGTGTTGTAGGTAAGGAGTATCCTTAAATTGGTATCCAGGGTATAGATGGAGGCATAATGCCGGGCATTGGGGATGGCATGGGGCAGGGTGGTTTTGTAACTTTGCGTTTCGGAATAAAACCGGTCGGTAAGTTGAATGATCACCGAATCAGAGGGTACTTTTTGTTTGTTCCGTTTTAGAAATAAAAACAGGGTGTCGTTCCGTAATTCCGAGCCATATTCTTCAAACTTTTGGACAGCCTGGAAATTGAAACTCTGGGATTGAATTTCATTATTCGGGGTCGTCACTTTCACCTCCGCCTGCAGGGTATGGTCCAGATAAGGCAATAAATGCTGGGGAACACGGAACCAGGTTTCTTTTTCAGGTTCGAGGTAAATACTTGTGTCCAATAAATTTGAGATCACCGAATCCGGCAGACTCAAATAAGGAATATGAAGTTTTCCGGTCGACGTGAGATGGAAGTGCAGGTCGACTTTAGTACCCGGAAGCGGAATATCATTCTGGTCCGTGGCGCTGATGATCAAAAAAGCACTGTCCTTTGGAAGCAGGTAAACATCGCTCTGCCTCATGTGAATTTTGTAATTCACAAAGGCATAATGGGTCACCCGGAAGGTGATGGTTTTTATGGAACCCGATTTCCCCACGGCATAAAAAGTCATGGTATAGGTTTGGTCCAGCAGCAAACTGTCAGGTATCTGCCAGTCGAGTGAATAGGCCCCGTCGCTGAGTTTTTTTGCCTCGAATTCCTGTTTGTAATATCCAGAACCATTGTATCCTTCTATCTGCACCTTCACCGCTCCGGTAATGGGCCGGCCTTTTCTGTCCATCAGGTAAGCCTTGGCATGAAGGGAATCCAGGTGCCGGTATTCGCTTTGGTTGAGTACAATAAATCCGGCCTCGAAGGGACCTCTGTCGCGGCGTAAAAAGCCAAAACGTTGTTTTCTGAAAACCATGCCCTTGCCCGCAACAGGCGGGGCAAAATCATTCCTGTCCAACACGTAAAAAGCCTCACCATGATGCACGGTCAGCGTGCCTTTTGGTAGTTTTTTGGACTCGATCTCAATGCAGCGGCAATGCCCGGAAATGGAATAGGTTTTTTTCCCGTGGGTTAAAGTGAAATCATCGATAAACCCGCTTGAATCCTGCATATAAACCTGCAATACCCCTTCAAAACGGTAGGCATTGATACGAACAGGGGATACCAGCATCATGCTCATTTCAGTTCCTGTTGTGTGGTATTTTATCTGGAGATAGTAGCCGAAACTCCTTTTATTCAGCAGGTAGGCATAGCTATTCAGGTGCACCAGGACAGAGTCGTTCGGCGCTTTGGTCCGGATCAGTGTATCCGGTATGAATTTTCCTTCCCGATAGTCCTTAACGTGGTTTTCGTTCAGCTTGTAGAGATAGGAATAGCTGGGAAGTGTAAGGGTATTTTGGGCATGCAGCAGCCCGAAGAAACCCAAACAAAGGAGAAGGAAGAGAATTTTTTTCATGCCGGGGAAACCATTACACAATTTAAACCAAAACGAAGAATGGGTTTATAACGTTGTAATATACCGCCTAGTCTAGTAATAATAAAAACTCAAAACCTGTTTGCTTCCATTGGGATGAATTCCTTCAATCACGATCCTGCCGCGGATACGTTCGAGATCTTTGATAAAATCCTCCGTTTTGGTATAGCTGGTATTGTTCAGTTTTACGAAAATAAACCCGTCAGGCAGGTTCATTTTTCGTATGATGCCTGAGGAAATATTGCTCACACGAAACCCTCCGTCAATACCATAGCGGTCTTTTTCCACCTTGGAAATTTTTTCAAAATCAGCTCCTAATACATCCGAATGTACCAGCGTTCTTTTGAGCATTTCGGTGTTTCCTTCACGATTCACCAACGAAAGGCTAACTTCTTTCCCGTCGCTCAGTGTTAATTTTATCTTTTCCCCGGGACGGTAATAAGCGATCTGTTCATCAAAGGTGGCCTTGCTGTTTACCTCTGTTCCGTTTACTTTCAGGATAACGCTGCCTTCCTTGAGTTTGGCGTCTTTCGCCGGACCGTCAGCCCCAACATAAGCCACATAAACGCCCTTGTCCAAATTGCCGGTTTTTTCCATCAGTTCGGAAGTAATGTCCACCACTTCCATACCAGTAAAAGCCCGCTGCACTTCACCAAACTCTTTGATGTCCTTGATAATTTTGCTGACAATATTCACGGGGATCGCAAATCCATAGCCATTGTATGCCCCGGTTCGTGAAGCAATGGCGGTATTGATGCCGATAAGCTCTCCTTTTTGGTTCACCAGCGCACCTCCGGAATTACCGGGATTGATCGCTGCATCGGTTTGGATAAACGACTCAATGGGAAACTGGTTATTCACTACATTGATATTCCTTCCTTTGGCACTTACGATCCCGGCCGTAACGGTAGAGGTAAGGTTAAAGGGATTCCCCACGGCCAAAACCCATTCACCGATCTGTACATTTTCTGAATTTCCAATTGCAATGGCCGGCAAACCTTTGGCATCGATCTTTAACAGGGCCAGGTCGGTTGAAGGGTCGGTACCCACCACCTCGGCCTGGTAGACATAACGTTTGTTGTTGAGCACCACTTCGATGCTCGTGGCACCCTGTACCACGTGGTTGTTCGTGGCAATATAACCATCCTCACTCACGATCACCCCCGAACCCGAACCGGCCTGTTCCCCACGCTGGCCAAAAAGATCGAACCAGTCATCCCAATAAGACGGAACCTGGGCCGGGGATATGGTTTTGATATACACCACACTGGGCGTACTTTTTTTCGAAGCTTCGATAAATTCGATGGCCGTCGTGTTTCCTGAAGCACCCGTCGTATTAACGAGTTGAGAAGGTGTTGATTCTTCTGCTGATCGTGTTCCGGAGCCGGCAGCAGGATGAGTTCGATCAAAGATCCAGGAGCCGGCAAATCCAAATACCAGGCTGAAACCGGCGAGAAAAACGTAATTTTTCATTGCAGGAAAATTTCTGCAAATCTAATGCCGACACCCCGGGACAGAAAATTTTCTGCCCTTACTGCCTTAAGGCTGTTCGAGTGCGTTCGGGTTTTCCACAATATATCCGTTCAAATACAATTTGGAAATAGGGTGGGCCGGGTCGTTCGTAATGATGGTAATGACTTTGGTGTCTTCACCCGAGCGGCCAGCAGTAGCAAAATTCACGGTAATAATGGCTGAATCTCCTGCAGCAATTTCCATCTTATCGGCGCTGCTGGAGGTACAACCACAAGAAGGCTGTATTTTTCGGATGATCAACGGGTTTTTCCCTTCATTTTTCAGCGTATAGGTCATTGTGACCGTATCGCCTTTCAGGGCCCGGCCATAACTTTTTTCCTTTTCATCAAAGTGAACAACGGGGTTCCTTCTTATCCGCCGTTTGGTTTGTTTTGGAAAACGTTCCAGGATATGGGCGTTGATATTGAGCGGTACTTCGGGTACATAATAATCATCTGTAACCAGGTTCAGGTAATGGATCATATCGCCCAGGTCGTTCACCTGACGGGCGTCATACACGATCTCAATGCTGCTTTCCTGTCCGGGTTTGATGGTCAGGTTTTCACTGTTCAGGATAATATAGGCAGGCCTGCCGGTAATGCCTTTGATCTTGATCGTTTGTTCTCCGGCATTGTACATGCCGATACGAAAGGTGTCGACCTGATCCTCATAAAGGAAGCCAAAATCGTGGTACATGCTGGTTACCCGCAGGTTTCCCAGGTTGGTGGAATATTTGTCGAGTACTGTTTTTTCGCGGGGAATGGTTTCGCCTTTGATGGTAAGAAATACCTGATACGGCATCCCGTTATTATAAACGAAAATGGCCTTTTCAAACTTCCCTTTTTGACCGGCCGGATTATAGGTAACCGTGATCACGACCGAATCTCCACCGAAGAGGGTATCTTTCGCGTATTCCACATTCGTACATCCGCAACCTACCACCACATCGTTGATTACCAACGGGTCTTTGGCAATATTATAGGCGACAAAAGTTCCGGTGCGGATTCCGTCTTCCTCTTTGATAGTGCCAAAATCTATGCTTCTGTTGACAAAATAGAGGAAACCTTTTTTCAGGTTATAGTTTTTAGAGAGATCGATCTGTGCGAAGGCAGCGCCAAATTGCAGCAGGGCAAAAATTCCGGTTAAAAGCAGGCGCAAAGGGGGAGTGAACATGTTCATGTGTTTTCAAAAAGTATTCCGAAGATCAGACATTTTACAGATGATTGAAATGCTGCGGAGGTTGCATTACTTTTGAAAGGTGCGGAATGATTTGTTAAATGCTGACGAAGAGCCTCTGAACCCGGCCGAACGGGAAATAGAAAAGGCGCTGCGCCCGCTGGAGTTCGACGACTTCACGGGGCAGGATAAGATATTGGAAAACCTCCGGATCTTTGTAAAGGCGGCCAAATTGCGCGGAGAAGCGCTCGACCATGTGCTCTTACACGGACCTCCCGGCCTGGGAAAAACGACCCTCTCTCACATTATTGCCAACGAATTGGCGGCAGGTATCAAGATGACGTCCGGACCGGTATTGGAAAAACCGGGCGACCTGGCAGGCCTGCTTACTAACCTCGAAGAAGGGGATGTTTTGTTTATTGATGAGATCCATCGTTTAAGTCCGGTTGTTGAGGAATATTTGTATTCGGCCATGGAAGATTTCCGTATCGATATCATGCTGGAATCTGGTCCCAATGCCCGTTCCGTGCAAATCGCATTGAACCCGTTTACCCTTATTGGTGCAACTACACGCTCCGGATTGCTGACCTCTCCACTTCGGGCCCGTTTTGGGATCAATGCCCGTTTGGAATATTATGACGCCAAATTATTGACCCGCATTGTGGAACGTTCTGCCGGCATTTTAAAATCGCCTGTATTGGAAGATGCCGCTTTTGAGATCGCCAGAAGGAGCCGGGGAACGCCGCGTATCGCCAATGCACTATTAAGAAGGACCCGCGACTTTGCACAGATAAAAGGCGATGGGACCATCACCATCGAAATTGCCAAAATGGCACTCAAAGCCCTGAATGTGGATTCCCATGGATTGGATGATATGGATAACCGTATCCTGCTCACCATCATTGAAAAATTTAAAGGCGGCCCGGTCGGACTGACCACCATTGCCACGGCGGTAGGAGAGGAGTCGGGCACCATCGAAGAAGTTTATGAACCTTTTCTTATTCAGGAAGGCTATTTGGCCCGTACCCCGCGCGGCAGGGAGGTAACGGAAAAAGCCTATAAACACCTGGGCAAGCTCCGTAACCGCGGGAGCAGCGACCTGTTCGACCCCGCATGAACCCCATCCATCGCCAGGCCCGTAGCAGATGGATAAAAGAAGCCGCCCTTGAACTTGGATTTTCCTTCTGCGGCATCAGTGAAGCCCGTTTTCTTGAAGAAGAAGCCCCCCGCCTGGAATCCTGGCTGCAAGCCGGTCATCACGGAGCCATGGGCTATATGGCCAATCATTTCGATAAACGCCTCGATCCCCGTTTGCTGGTGCCCGGGGCAAAAAGTGTGGTAAGTTTACTTTATAACTACCATAACCCGGAGGTCCCTCAGGATCATGAAGCCCCGAAAATCGCCTCCTATGCCTATGGAAGGGATTATCATAAAGTCGTAAAGAAGAAACTGCTCCTTCTTATGGAGCAACTCGAGCAGAAAGTCGGAAAAGTGGAGGGAAGGGCTTTCGTGGATTCCGCACCCGTGATGGAAAGGCAATGGGCCGCCCAGGCAGGTTTGGGCTGGACAGGAAAAAACACCTTGCTGATCAATAAACAACAAGGGTCCTGGTTTTTTCTGGCCGAGCTGATAATCGACCTGGAACTGGAAGCCGATGTTCCGATCAAGGATTACTGTGGCACCTGTACTGCCTGTATCGATGCCTGTCCGACCGATGCAATCACTCCCTATTCCGTGGAGGCCGAAAAATGCATTTCTTACCTGACTATTGAGCTAAAGGACGATATCCCCGATGAATTTAAAGGCAAAATGGCCTCCTGGGCCTTTGGCTGCGATATCTGCCAGCAGGTTTGTCCCTGGAACCGTTTTGCCCAAAAACACAATGAACCCGACTTCCTTCCGGGTGAATTTTTAAGCTGGGAAAAAAAAGACTGGCTGGACATAGGGGAAAAGACCTTTGAAACGGTCTTTGCTTCGACACCTTTGAAACGCGCTGGTTATCATAAGTTTGTAAAAACGTTGAAATTCCTTTTCAAATAAAGCAACTTTAGGGGTAGCTTTGTTGTCTATTAGAAGGTTCAGGTGTGCCTTTTGCCGGGCTAACCGCATTAAAAAATTACCAAAACCGATCCGAACGAACATGGAGGGAGTCCTTTTTTAAAGGGGCGCCCCTTTCGCGTTTGTACGGGTTCAAGTGATTACCATTAGCGAATTAGATTATGAGAACAAAACAAACAGTATTCATTATGCTGGTCATGCTTTGTGGTCTGGGGAGACTACAAGCGCAGCAACAGATCACAGTAGCAACGGGAACGGCCGGAACTGCGGATCACAATGCCGGACCGATCTACCGTTCCAGTGCAACGAGCACCTACGATTTTAGCCGCTATGCTTATCTGTATACAGCATCTGAACTAAGCACGGAAGGATTTAAACCCGGTATGACGATCACCGAGATCGCCTGGTACAAAGCGAACACCGCAACCCTTGGAACAACCCGTGTGAATTCCTTTAAGGTTTACCTTAAAAATTCGGGAACAACGGCATACAGCCAGGCTACGGTGAATTGGACCGACCTCATCGCCAATACCACACTGGCCTTTGATTCCATCATCACGACTACGAATACAGCCGGTTGGGTCATGGTGAGACTGCAAACGCCCTTTGTTTATACGGGAGGAAGTTTAGAAGTGATCACCGACTTCGACAATGACCAGGGAACGGGTAACGCTTCTTCGGCCGATTTCGACTGGGCCTGGAGAACAGTTAACTCGCGCATCTATGGATACGCCAATACATCAGCACCTGCAACCCTGTCCTCCACCAGCAATTCAATTTCTTCCATCGCAAATAAACGTCCCGATATTCAGTTTACCGTGGTACCGGCAAAAATGAACGATATCGGGGTTACGGCATTTCTTTCTCCGCAAAACGGGACCTGCGCGGGCACCTACGATATTAAAGTTCGGGTATCCAATCTGGGATCAAACCAGGTGGATACGTTTGTACTGAACTGGCGGATCAACGGCAACCTTCAAACGCCTTTAAATGTGTATCAAATGATCGATACCATTGGCGCTACCAATGGAAATACGGTGGACATTACCCTAAGCAACCAGGCTTTTTCAACAGGACAAATCTATGTGCTCCAGGCCTGGACCAGTTCTCCGAATAACCTGACTGATTCAGTAAACACGAATGACTCGACAACTTTTACTTATAGTCCGGCTTTGAGCGGAACCTATACGGTTGGAGGTAGTAGTCCGGATTACACCAGCATTGGAGCAGCGATAGCCGACTTGTCAGCATTTGGGATCTGTGGTCCGGTAGTTATCGACATCCGCTCCGGAACATACACGGAATCTATTGACATACCTGTGATCCTCGGTTCCTCATCAACCAACACCATCACCATACAGGGTGCCGGAGCAGCGACCACCAAAATTATCGGACGAAGTGCCACCACTTTTGCAACGATAGGAGTTTTGGGTACTGATTACCTGACCATTAAAAACCTGACCGTAGAAAACGACCAGAATATAACAGATTGTTGGGGTGTTTACCTTACTAACCAGTCTAACTACGTGACAATAGAAGCGTGTAGTATACTTGTTCCGGTTTCTACCCTGGCCGATATGGCAGGTGTTGTGATATCGGGATCCGCTACCAGTGATGCCACGGAAGGAAACAACGCCAGTTATTTCACGCTGAATTCCTGTTATGTTTCAGGTGGAGAAAAGAACGTCGTATTCGAAGGTGGAGGGAACGCTGCACCGAATGTTGGAAACCGGGTCATCAATTGCGAACTCACGCAGTCAGACGATTATGGCTTTTATAGTGACGACCAGGACGGCCTTCAATTGATAGGAAATCATATACACAGCCTGGTCAATGCGACCCTTGCCGATGGTATTTATACGGTGGGCGGATATAATTATACCATAGAATCCAACCGTATTGATGTGGTAGATTACGGTATTTACCTGTTTGACCTGAATGTGAACGGACTTCCCTTTAAAGCGTCACGTATTGTGAACAATATGGTAAGAAGTACCGGCGATTATGGTGTGTACATCAATGATGCGGATAGTGTGCTTTTTTATCACAATACGATTGTTGGTGAGCCTGCCCTGTACGTGAATGACCAGCTGAATCTGGACATTCGCAATAATATTTTCGTTTCTAC
>JAKFCJ010000065.1:0-7656 GCA_036676705.1 Bacteroidota bacterium | reverse complement strand
TGAAATTTTCGACGGCATCATGGGCAGCAAAGCCACCTTCGTCGAAAAATCGGGAAAAGGTACTGTAACCTCCCAGTTCTGTTGGACCCCGCCCTGCGGTTCTGCACGTACCACCCCCTACCCGGCCACCTTTGAGGTGAATGATGACGGTTGTCCCGCCAAGAAAAAACTTATCAATATCAATATCAAAGTTGAACCCTTTATCGGTGTGGGCCTGATCAGCGGTCCCTCACCCATTTGTGCCGACCTGAATGGAGTGATCTATTCGGCCGCCGGACAAAACGGCTCCACCTATAACTGGACTGTAACCGGAGGTACCATCGTGGCCGGACAGGGGAAAAATGCCATTACAGTAGATTGGGATAATGTTTCAGCCGGTCTTATTGAAGTGCAGGAAATTAGTGCCGGTGCCTGTGTCGGCCAAACAGTGAGAAAAAATATCGTACTCCTTCCGGCACCTATAAAGCCTACCATTGCAGGTCCCGACACCGTTTGTGAATTTGGTACGGGCAATCTCTATTCGATCGCTTCCACCCCCAATTATACCTATTCCTGGAGCGTCAGCGGCGGTAACCTCATGGCCGGTGGCAATACTCCACAAGTTACGGTTAACTGGGGTTCAAAAGGTCAGGGGTTTGTGCGTGTTACCCAAAGCAATAGCAGCGGATGCACGAGTGAGCCGGATACCTTTTGGGTCAACATCCTTAAAAATGAGATCGACTCCCTCCTGGGCAGTCCTTCGGTTTGTCCGCATTCCGTTCAGATCGATTATTCCGTTCAAACCGCTGACCCGTTGGCTACCTATGTATGGAGCGTGTATCAGGGAACTCAGGTTGCCGGTGGAAACGGTTCTGCCATTAAAGTAAATTGGGGAGAACCAGCCAATGGCTATGTCCAGGTTTATGAGATCAACAAATTCGGTTGTTTGAGCGATTCGCTTCGTATGAATGTGAGCATCGACCATAACCTTAAAGGCATGCAACCGCTTGAAGAAGATACCCTCTGCGAGTTTAGCACAGGTATACCCTACCGGGTGATCTTCACCAATAAAAGCATTTATTACTGGTCTGTTTCGGGTGGAAATTTCGTTCAAAACGACAGCAGTGAAAAGGTTATAGTCGATTGGGGAGCCAGCGGCAACGCAAGTATTGCCGTTTCGGAAAGAGCCTATGACAGCGTGAACAATAAGGCCTGTATCAGCCCTCCCGTGGTATTGGATGTATTCCTCGCTCCTGTTCCTACAAATAACCCCATCATCGGCCTGGATGAACTGTGCCAAAGCTCGACTCCTGAACTGTACTTCCAAAACGGCTTCGCCAATAGCACCTATAAATGGACCTTTAGCGGCGGAAGTTTTGCCACCCAGGGAAATGACTCCATCTATATCCTCCCCGTCAATGCCGGAAATTTTGACCTCACCGTAATTGAAACCTCTCAATATGGATGCGTAGGTCCCGTAAATTTGAAATCAGTCATTATCCATCCTAAACCGAAAACCACAGGTATAGATGGCGACCCGATCATCTGTTACCCGAGGTATGGAAGTCGCCCTTATGAAGTACAGGGTTTCCCTACTTCAACCTATAACTGGAACTTTGATGGTGGAAATATCAGCAGCGGACAAGGTACCCGGCAGGTAGTCCTTGATTTTAACGGGCAGGCAGTTAATCAACTCTATGTTCAGGAGATCTCCGATTTTGGTTGTCCGGGAGATACCCTTCGTTTGGAGGTTTTTGCCGACAGGCCTGCTCTCGACCTTGAAGTGGTTTCTGTAAAACTTGGTGACGATACCAAAATGGAAGTGACCTGGAAACTCATTAACGCTCCACGTTACAATGCGGCCTTCCTGATCCAGCGAAGAACGAAAACAGGGGTCTGGGTCCAAGCCGGAATTACGCCAAATGGCACCACCTTTTATACTGATTTTGGACTCAATACGGATGTAAATGACTATGAATACCGCATCGTGGGATTTAACCTCTGCGGGGATAGTATTTATTCCAATATCCACCGGCATGTACGTATTACAGGCGAAAAACCGGAAGACGATCCCTATGCCGTTTACGTCGACTGGACCCGCTACCAGGGCTTTAATGATGGTGTGGAACGTTACGAGTTATACCGCAAAGAAGGCCATCAGGAATTTGTCCTGCAACGCGATGCCGGACTGGATACCTTTGATTTTTATGATGACGGAACCAAAACCTTCCAGCATTGTTATCGCGTTAAAACCATAGAAAATACGTCCGGTACCGTGAGCTGGTCGAATGAGATCTGCTTTGGTTTTGATCCGCTCCTTTTTGTTCCTACTGCCTTTACCCCGAACGGTGACTATGTGAATGACCAATTTACCTGGTACCACGCCTCTATCCGCGATTTCAGCATACAGATCTATGACCGCTGGGGAGAACGTATTTACGAGGCCGATCATGCCAATGCGTATTGGGATGCCAATTACAGGGGCGTCCAGGTTCCTGAGGGTGTGTACGTATTCATTATCAATTACACCGGTTACGACGGTCGCCTGCAGGTGGTAAAAGGGAACCTCACCATCCTAAGATAAGCCATTATGGCTGCTTTTGCCTGTTTTGTTATTGAATTTAGTCCGTTTTAAGTCATAATGGCTTATTTTTCGGCTTGGTCTGTACTTTGAAATTCTATACTCTAAAAAGGATTTCAATCATGAATATTATTAAATCAAGCCCGAAAAGAACCTGGAATGACGGATTCATGCCCAGCATTTTTGGCCAGTTGATGGATGATTTTGTCAACGACAGCCGTATGGTCAACCTACAAAACTTTAGTCCGAAAACGGATATCAGCGAGGACGATAAAGGATATTACCTGGAGATCGCCTTGCCCGGAATGAAGAAAGAAGACGTGAAGCTGGAGATCAAACAGGATGTATTGAGTATTGAAGGAGAACGAAAGTTTGAGAATGAAGAAAAAGGCAAGTCCTATCACCGTATCGAAACCAGCTATGGCAAGTTCAAACGCAGTTTTACCCTTCCTGATCCGGTTAACCGGGAAGGAGTTGATGCCTCCTTTGAACATGGTGTCTTGAAAGTTTTCCTTCCGAAATCGGAAAAGGTCGCCCCAAAAGCGATCACGATCAAATAATTTGGTGGTGTGTAGTGTGATGGCCCTTGTTGAAAAACAAGGGCTTTTTTTTTATCCCGTACCTGTGCAAAAGTTTCCAAACATCAATCCCTAAAAAAATCGAACATTCCTACACAGAATACATATTTATGGCCCGCAAGAAGACAAGTGACCGGAAAATTTTTGTTTTAGATACGTCTGTTATCCTTTATGACCATAACGCCATAAACAATTTTGAGGAGCACGATGTAGCCATCCCGATAACCGTATTGGAAGAGCTGGATAATTTTAAAAAGGGCAACGACACCATCAATTTCGAGGCCCGTGAATTTATTCGTTTTCTCGACAAACTTTCAGGTGAATTTACCCTGCAAAACTGGATCCCTTTAAACGGTCCCACCAAGGGAAGTTTTAAGGTGATCATGGATGAAAGCAGCAATGTGGATGCACGGAAGATTTTCGGGGATTTCAAGGCCGACCATAAAATCCTGAACGCTGCTCTGCATGTCCAGGAGGAAGAACCGAATAAAAAGGTGATCCTGGTAACCAAGGACGTAAACCTGCGATTAAAAGCGAAAAGCCTGAGCCTGCCTGCTGAAGATTATGAGACCGGCAAGATCAAAAACCTGGACTCCCTTTACCGTGGAATTACCAGTGTAGAACTTGTTGAGGATGAATTTTTGGAAAAATTGTACAACGAAGGGGCTGTGCCTTATACCGATGTTTTCAGGGAAAGGCCGCTTGCCAATCATTTTTTTATCCTCAAAAACAACCGCAAATCAGCCCTTGCCACCTTTAATCCCTATACCAATAATCTGGAAAAGGTAGATAAGCGCAATGCCTACGGCGTAAAACCGAAAAATGCCGAGCAGGCCTTTGCCATGGATGCGTTGCTTAACCCGGAGATCCGTCTGGTATCCATACAAGGTGTTGCAGGAACCGGAAAAACACTGATCGCGCTGGCCTGTGCACTGGAACAGCGGTCTATGTTCCGCCAGATCTACCTGGCACGTCCAGTTATTCCATTGAGCAATAAGGATATCGGTTACCTGCCAGGAGATATCAAATCCAAACTAAATCCTTACATGGAGCCGATTTGGGATAACCTGAAATACATACAGAACCAATGGAAGGAAAACGATAAGGAGCATAACAAGATCACCGAGCTGATCGAAAATGAAAAGCTGGTGGTAACGCCTCTTGCTTATATCCGGGGAAGGAGCTTATCGAATATCATCTTTATCGTGGATGAAGCTCAAAACCTTACCCCGTTGGAAGTGAAAACCATTATCACCCGCGCCGGAGAAGGGACCAAGATCATCTTTACCGGTGATGTTTTCCAGATCGATACACCCTACCTCGACGCACAGAGTAACGGGCTCTCCTACCTCATCGACCGCATCCGCGACCAGAATATCTATGCGCATATCACGCTCGAAAAAGGAGAGCGCTCGGAGCTGGCCAACCTGGCTAATGAACTACTCTAGGCTTCCGTTGCTGACGCACCAATAATAGACGCGGAGGCGCCGAGGCGCGGAGGAAATGGGCTTGCGCATAATGGCTTACGCACCAATAATAGAAGCGGAAAGAATAGGCTGGCGCAAGCAATACTCCGATGCAATGAATACCCTCCGCGCCTTTGCGCCTCCGCGCCAAATAGGCCGAAGTGAGCAGAGGGAACTACCAGATACGTTTGATTTGACTGAGTCGGTGGGTGTATTTGCCTGTATCCTCCCGGAAGATACCCTGGGAGTCAAAAGAATCTAATCGTACCCAACCATGGGCATGGATGATCTGTGTGGGTGAAAGAAGCATCCCCACGTGGACGATCTTTCCCTCGTCGTTTTCGAAAAAGGCCAGGTCACCGGGTTGTACCTGTTCGATATACCCTACTGTTTCGCCAAGCTGGGCCTGGTCTTTGGCATCCCGAAAGATGGCTTTATGTTTGGCTTTGGCCACAACCTGTACCAACCCTGAACAATCAATGCCCATAAAGGTCCTGCCGCCCCATAAATAGGGTGTGCCTAAAAAGGACTTTGCCAGATGGATAGGGTCCAGGTCTGAATTTTGTGCGCTGATCTCGACCGGGTGATCTTCATGCCGGAGCATATAGCCACCTGCCTCAATGGCCAATTCAGATCCCATGCTTAAAATACGGTTGCCCTGGTCGATGGCATAACTTACAGGGGAAGAGGTAATTAACCGGGTTGCATGCACCTGTCCAGGCTGAAACACCTGGCTACGGTTGATCCAGCCCGGGTAGGAATCCCAATCTGTTTCGATCTTTACCCAATCGGGAGTTTCTTCAAGAAGGATGTAGGTCTCGCCCATCAGGAGCTGGGAAACCAATTCGGCTTTGCTGGAAGGCTCTGCCCGCATCGGGATGGTAGATAAATGGCAGATCCCTTTGCTCATATGTTTAAATGTGAAGGCGGTTTTTACGGGCCAACAGCACTTCTTCGCTCTCTACATGGTCGGGATCGGGAACACAACAATCAACCGGACAAACTGCCGCACATTGAGGTTCTTCGTGAAAACCGATACATTCCGTGCATTTCTCGGGAACGATATAATACACCTCGGTATTGACCGGAGGCATCTTTTTATGGGCATCAATGGTGCCTCCCTCATACGGAATTTCTCCCTCCAGTGTTGTTCCGTCGGCAAATGTCCACTCAATACCCGCTTCATAAATGGCATTATTCGGACATTCCGGCTCACAAGCCCCACAATTTATACATTCGTCGGTGATGATAATGGCCATGTATGCGTACCTTTTTTGTGGCGCAAATTTACCGATTTTTCTTGCCGATTGAAAGCTTGTTTTGGAATCATACCTTTGTGAGGCATGAATTATACGGAACTCTGCTCCTCTTTTGCCCGGCTGGGTGCTACCTTTGCTGAACCCGACAACGGAAATCTCGCCCTCGCAAAACGCAGGGCATCAGCAGAAAATCACTGGTTTGATGAAAAAAGTGTGGATCATGCCCTGGCCTCCTGGCATGAATTATTGACCGAACAAAATCTTCTGGAATGGGTAAAAAAAGAAGGACGAAGTGAACCCTTTCCTGAACCAAAAAATATTGGCATTGTCATGGCCGGCAATATTCCCCTGGTCGGGCTTCATGACCTGTTATGCGTGCTCCTGAGTGGCCACCGGGCTTATATCAAACTGAGCAGCGATGACACGGCTTTGATGAACTTTGTTATCCAGGAGTTGAGCCGCTATTCCCCGTGGCTGGAGGAGCGTTTGGTGGTGGTGGAAAGACTGAAGGAGATCGATGCCATCATTGCCACAGGCAGCAATAATTCTTCTCGTTATTTCGAATATTATTTCCGGGATATTCCCCATATCATCCGCAAAAACAGGAATAGCCTGGCCATACTTACCGGCACGGAAACCGAAGCGGAACTTTTTGAGATCGGCAAAGATGTGTTTACGTACTACGGACTCGGTTGCCGCAATATTACCCAACTCCTGCTCCCCGAAGGCATGTCCCCTACCCATTTTTATGATGCCATTGCCGATCATTTTGAGGTGCTCAACCACAACAAATACGCGAACAACTACACCTACCACCGGGCTTTGTTTTTATTGAACCAGCAAAAGCACCTTGACAATAATTTTTTGCTCTTAAAAGAAGACAGCACCCTGTATTCACCCGTGGGATGTTTGAATTACAGCTTCTATAAAAATGAAAAAGAACTGGAAAGGTATGTAAAGGATAATGCAGAACAGATCCAGGTTATCGTAAGCAAAGGCCGGTTTTCTTTCCCGACCGTTCTACCCGGACAGGCACAAAAACCAGCATTGTATGATTATGCGGATGGGGTGAATACGGTGGAGTTTTGTGTGAAGGTATAGGTTGAGGTTGAGGTTGAGGAAGAGTCAGTTCGAACGGCCAAATACCCCGGGTGCGACCCGGGGTTAAGAATGGTAAACCCCTATTGGAGTTTATGCTTGGAACTACTAAGCGACAGACCAAAATCCCTTAATGGGGTGAACCAACATCCACGTCCTCCCTACTTCCCTACCTCCAATCCTCCCTACCCTAAAGAACCTCCTCCAAAATTTCCAATACCGCTTTGGCCATTTTGTTGTTTTCGTCTAATAACGGATTGATCTCCGTTACTTCGAGGGCGATGGTTTTCGGGTGTTTCAGCAGGTGGTAGAGCAGGGTTTTGGCTTCATGGAGCTGGAGGCCGTCGGGATAGGGTGTGCCGGTACCTTTTGAAACGCTGGGGTCGAGGCTGTCGACATCGAATGAAACGTAAATATAATCGCAGTCTTTCAGGTAATCGAGGGTTTCTTTGGCTACGGTTTCGATTCCGTATTGTTTGATCTCTTTCGGGGTATAAAATTCGATCTCTTTCTCATCGATGAGGTCCCATTCCTGGCGTTCCAGGTCGCGAATGTCGATAAAGACGATATCGGAGGCCAGCACTTTGGGACTTATCTCTTTCCCCCCTACGGACTTCGCTTCTTCCCACAGACGGATCGTTTCTTCATCCGGGTCATTGCTCTGGTTTTCCAGGTTGTCTTCACCGTCAGTCAGG